>NZ_JAATEP010000150.1:0-976 GCF_012034275.1 Nonomuraea composti
CTAGATCGCTGATGTGATATTTGGGTTAGTGATCGTAGGCGATCAGGGATCGTTTCACGGGTGCGTCGATGGTCCAGTTGTGCCAGATGACGGCGTTGAGGGCGAGGATACGCTGGCTGATGCGTGCCCAGAGGCCGTCGGTGTGGCGGGCGTTGTGGCGTTCGAGGCCGAGTTGGTTCTTCAGCGTCCAGATGATCGCTTCGATGCGCTGGCGGAGCCAGCCGGGGAAGGGCAGGGCGGGTCCGGGCTCGTCTTCGCGGGCTGGCCGGATCAGCGGGTGGCCCAGGTCGGCGGCGGCTTTCTCGATGCCGGCGCCGGCGAATCCCTTGTCGCACACGATCGGGCACGGCCCGGGTGCGATCGGGGTGACGTGCAGCAGGTGCAGGGCCTGCTTGCGTTCGTCGAGGTCCTTGGGGCAGGCCAGGCTGAAGGCGGTCACCGCGCCGTCGGCGGTGGTGATGAGCATCAGCTTGGCGCCCCAGTAGAAGGCGTGGTGGGACTTGTCCATGCCGTATCCGGCGATCTCGCCCAGGCTGGAGCGGTTGACCGTCACCCGTGAGGCGCCGCATCGGACCGGGGTGCCGTCCATCAGGCGCAGCGGTTCGTGCCAGGTGGGGATCTGGCGGGCGATCCACAAGGCCGCCGCCGACATCTGCGGGCCCAGATCGCGCAGCTGCCGGTTGTAGACGGCCTGGGAGGGCAGCCGCGGGAACAGATGACCGATCCGGGCCGCCGCGATCCGCAGCCAGTAGCGCTCCTGATCGCAGCGCAGCAGCACCTGAGCCACCGCCACGACCACCGCCTCGGCCGGGGTCAGCACCGGGGGCCGGCCCCGTCCGCGAGGCCGTGCCCGCGAAGGCATCACGTGATCGTCCAGATACACATAGAGTGCGATCAGAAGGGCGTCCAAGTCTGTCTTCACACACCGACCATGGACGCCCTTCGTCATGCCCGCAGCCGATCACCGAATTTCACA
>NZ_JAATEP010000151.1:0-928 GCF_012034275.1 Nonomuraea composti
GCGGCGGCGGTGGCGGTACCACCAGCGCGGGTACGGGCGGCGGCGGTGACGCGATCACCATGGGCTTCTCGCAGGTCGGTGCGGAGAGCGGGTGGCGCACCGCGAACACCAAGTCGGTGCAGGACTCGGCGAAGAACGCGGGGATCACGCTGAAGTTCTCCGACGCGCAGCAGAAGCAGGAGAACCAGATCAAGGCGATCCGGTCGTTCATCCAGCAGAAGGTGGATGTGATCGCCTTCTCGCCGGTGGTGGAGTCGGGCTGGGACACGGTGCTGATGGAGGCGAAGAACGCGAAGATCCCGGTCATTTTGACCGACCGGGCGGTGGATTCGAAGGACACCTCGCTGTACAAGACGTTCCTGGGCTCGGACTTCGTGGAGGAGGGCAAGAAGGCCGGGCAGTGGCTGGTGCAGGAGTACAAGGACAGCAAGGATCCGGTGAACATCGTGGAGTTGCAGGGCACCACGGGGTCGGCGCCGGCCAATGACCGCAAGGCCGGGTTCGCGGAGGTGATCGGGGCGGATCCGAAGTTCAAGGTCGTGGCGTCGCAGACCGGTGACTTCACCCGGGCCAAGGGCAAGGAGGTGATGGAGGCGTTCCTGAAGTCGACGCCGGACATCGACGTGCTGTACGCGCACAACGATGACATGGGTCTGGGTGCGATCGAGGCGATCGAGGGCGCGGGCAAGGTGCCGGGCAAGGACATCAAGATCATCACGGTGGACGCGGTGAAGGACGGCATGCAGGCGCTGGCCGACGGGAAGATCAACTTCATCGTGGAGTGCTCGCCGCTGCTCGGCCCGCAGCTGATGGACCTGGCCAAGAAGGTCGTCAAGGGCGAGCAGGTGCCGGCCCGGGTGGTGACCGAGGAGACCACCTTCACGCAGGAGCAGGCCAAGCAGGTCCTGTCCTCCCGCCAGTACTGACC
>NZ_JAATEP010000152.1:0-915 GCF_012034275.1 Nonomuraea composti
TGAGCCTTTTTCATCCTGGGTAGCGGTCCTCTTCGATGAGCTGCAGCACGAGGATTGCCTGCACGAGCGTGGTCGCCCGATGCGGGCAGCAGCGCAGCTTGGTCAGTACCTTCCATGCTTTCAAGGTCGCGACGGCGCGCTCGCCTAGGGCGCGGATGCGGGCATGCGAGCGATTGACCTCTCGCTGGCTGCTTGATAGCCAGCGACGGTGGCGGTGCCGCTTGAACGGTGTGCGGATGGTGCCGCCCGCGCCTTGATAACCCTTGTCTGCGAAGGTCTTGACGCCGGCGCTGGTCAGGGCGTCGATCAGGCCGACCTGCCGCGCGGCGGTGATGTCGTGGATGGCACCCGGGGATGCGGGCGAGGCCCACACCAGCCGGCCTGCCGGATCGGCCAGTAGCTGCACGTTCATCCCGTGCTGTTTGTGTTTGCCGCTGTAGTACGGCCGCTCGTCGGCGAGGCGGTCGATCGGGATGAGGGTGCCGTCCAGGATGGCGTAGGCCAACCGAGCTGCTCGTACGGTGGCGGCGTGCACGTCGTCGGCCAGGACGGCCACAAGGTCCACAGTTTCGCGGACGTAGCGCCAGGCGGTGGTGGTGCCGATGGCGAAACCGGCGGCCAGGCGCGCGTAGGTGTCGCCGTTGCGCAGGTGGGCCAGGACCAGTAGCGCTTGCTGGGCCGGGGCTAACCGCCGCCACCGGCAGCCTCGTTCGGCCTGCTGCGCGCGGATGAGCTCGGTCAGGCGGATCAGGGTGTGGTTGGACAGCGGAATCGCAGCACGATAAGACAGCAACGAGGCTCCCGGTTGGGGCATCGGATCTTGGTCGACTGCTGTCTTACCGGGGGCCTCTTCTCATGCCAACCGGTCCAGAGGCCTCCCCGGCTGGCCTGCGCGATCAAGTTGGAAAAGCCTCA
>NZ_JAATEP010000153.1:0-874 GCF_012034275.1 Nonomuraea composti
TCTGGATGCTCAGGAAGCCGTCGGTGAAGGCGACGTTGAGCAGCAGCAGCGCGGCCAGGGCGAGCAGCGGCCACAACAGGCGTCTCATGCGGGGTGTCCTCCGCCGGCGATGGTCTCCATGAGGCTCTCCGTGGTCAGGCGGTCGTCGTTGTCGAGCTCGGCCACCAGGCGGCGGTCGCGCAGCACGGCCACCCGGTGGCTGAGCCGCAGCACCTCCTCCAGCTCGGCGGAGATGAACAGCACCGCCATCCCGCCGTCGGACAACTCGGCGACCAAGCGCTGGATCTCGGCCTTGGCGCCGACGTCGATGCCGCGGGTGGGCTCGTCGAGGATCAGCAGCCGGGGCTCCAGGATCAGCCAGCGGGCCAGCAGGACCTTCTGCTGGTTGCCGCCGCTGAGGTTGCGGATGAGCTGGTCGGGGTCGGCCGGGCGGATGTTCAGCGCGGCGACGTACCGGGAGACGAGCTCGTCCTGCCGGCTGCGGGGCAGGGGCCGGGTCCAGCCGCGGGCGGCCTGCAACGCGAGGACGAGGTTCTCGCGGACGGTCAGGTCGGGGATGAGCCCTTCAGAGCGGCGGTTCTCCGAGCAGAAAGCGATCTTGTGGTTCATGGCCGCGCGCGGCGTGCGCAGCGGCTGCGGCGTGCCGCCGATCGCGATCTCGCCCGTGCTCGCGTGGTCGGCGCCGAACAGCAGCCGGGCGACCTCGGTACGGCCGGAGCCGAGCAGCCCCGCCAGCCCGACGACCTCGCCCTCGTGGATGGTGAGCGTGAACGGCTCGATCGCGCCGGCCCGGCCCAGCTCGCGCGCCTCGACCAGCGGCCGGTCGAACACCTTGGCGGTGCCGTGCAGCCGCTCCAGCTCGGCCAGCTCCTGG
>NZ_JAATEP010000154.1:0-874 GCF_012034275.1 Nonomuraea composti
TCAGGAGCTGGCCGTGCTGGAGCGGCTGCAGGGTGGCACGAAGGTGTTCGACCGGCCGCTGGTCGAGGCGCGGGAGCTGGGCCGTACAGGCGCGATCGAGCCGTTCAGCCTGACCATTCACGAAGGCGAGGTCGTGGGCCTGGCGGGGCTGCTCGGCTCCGGCCGTACGGAGATCGCCCGGTTGCTGTTCGGCGCCGACCACGCGAGCACGGGTGAGATCGCGATCGGCGGCACGCCGCAGTCGTTGCGCACGCCGCGCGTGGCGATGAGCCACAAGATCGCGTTCTGCTCGGAGAACCGCAAGGCCGACGGTCTCATCCCCGACCTCACGGTGCGGGAGAACATCATCCTGGCCCTCCAGGCCACCAGGGGCTGGACCAGGCCGGTGCCGCGCGAGCAGCAGGACGACCTCGTGGAGCGGTACATCAAGGCATTGAAGATCAGCCCGCCGAACCCGGAGCACCTGGTGCGCGACCTGAGCGGCGGCAACCAGCAGAAGGTGCTGCTGGCCCGCTGGCTGATCCTGGAGCCCCGGCTGCTGATCCTCGACGAGCCCACCCGCGGCATCGACGTCGGCGCCAAGACCGAGATCCAGCGCCTGGTCGCCGAGCTGTCCGACGGCGGCATGGCCGTGCTGTTCATCTCCGCCGAGCTGGAGGAGGTGCTGCGGCTCAGCCACAAGGTGGAGGTGCTGCGTGACCGGCGGCTGGTGGCCGACCTGCCCAACGACGAGCGGCTGACCACCGACGTCCTGATGGAGACCATCGCGAGCGGAGGGCGAGCGTCATGAAGCGCCTCCTGTGGCCGGCCGTGGTGCTGGCTCTGCTGCTGGTGCTGAACGTGTTCTTCACGCCCAGCTTCTTCTCGATCGAGG
>NZ_JAATEP010000155.1:0-848 GCF_012034275.1 Nonomuraea composti
ATCGACAAAAGAAGAGGTCTCCGGTAGATGAGTCAACGACCAAGAAGACCATCTGCACGGAGACCTCGTGACCACCTTACCGGTGGCGGAGCGGGCTGATCTGACCGATGCGCAGTGGGCGGTGCTGGAGCCGCTGCTGCCCGTCGGCCGGAAGCCGGGGCGCCCGCCGATCTGGACGAAACGGCAGCTCATCAATGGGATCCGGTGGCGGGTGCGGGTGGGAGCGCCGTGGCGGGACGTGCCGGAGCGGTACGGATGCTGGCAGACCGTCTATGGGTTGTTCCGGCGCTGGCAGCGGGCCGGCATCTGGCAGCAGATCCTGACCGTCTTGCAGGCTCGGGCGGACGCGGCCGGGTTGATCACGTGGGAGGTGAGTGTGGACTCCACCGTGTGCCGGGCGCATCAGCACGCCGCCGGGGCGCGGAAAAGGGGGATCTGCAGGTCGAGTCGCCGGGCGGGGTGCGAGAGGAACCGGCCGATCACGGGCTGGGACGCTCACGTGGTGGCTTGAGCACCAAGCTGCACCTGGCAACCGAGCAGGGCCGCAGAGCATTGTCGATCGTGCTGACGGCCGGGCAGCGGGGTGACAGCCCGCAGTTCACGGCGGTCTTGGAGGGCATCCGGGTGCCACGCCTGGGCGGGGGCCGGCCCCGTACCCGGCCGGATCGGGTGCTGGCCGACAAGGCCTACAGCTCGCGCGGCAACCGCCGTTATCTGCGCAGGCGCGGCATCAAGGCCACCATCCCGATCAAGCTGGACCAAGCCGCTGCCCGGCGCAGGAAGGGGTCTCAGGGCGGTCGGCCACCGGCCTTCGACCCCGAGACCTACAAGCTGCGTCACGCCGTGGA
>NZ_JAATEP010000156.1:0-837 GCF_012034275.1 Nonomuraea composti
CGGGTCGCCGGCACGCGCAGCCAGCTGCCGTTGGGCGCCCAGTTGGCCCACACCTTGACCTGCTGGGCGTCCTTGAAGGCGGTGGTGGTCTCGAAGGTGACGAAGCCGTCCTTCGTCACGAACGGGGTGGGGGTGGTGCCGGGCGCGGGCGGGGCGAACTCGCCCTTCAGCGGCCCGTGCCCGTCGCTGGGGCCGTGGTCACGCACCTTGCGGAACAGCCGCGGCAGGAAGTCGATCAGGTTCTCCTGCCAGGCGTTCCAGTTGCCGCCGGCGTCGGGGTTGACGCCGTCGAACTCGTAGCCGACGCGGGCGCGCTCCAGTGCCCTGGTCAGCTTGTACGTGGCGTTGTAGGCGGGGTCGGTCACGTTGCCCGTGTACAGGCGCAGCAGCTTGGGGTGCCGGTGGATGGCGGGGCCGTCCAGCCGGTCGGCGTCGGGCAGCAGGCCGGAGAACGAGCCGGCGTAGGCGAAGCGCTCGGGGCGGGTCAGCGCGGCACGCACCGCCTGCGCCCCGCCGGTGCCGATGCCGGCGATGGCCTGGTGGGCGGGGTCGCGCAGGACGCGGTAGCGGCCAGCGACCGCCTGGCGCAGGTCGTCGTCGGTCCCGCCGGTGTCGCTGATCGCGACGACCATGGGCTCGATGGCCTTCTGGGCGGCGAGGTTGTCGAGGATCTGCTTGGCCCGGCCGAGGTCGAGCCAGTCGCCGGCACTGCCGCCCTCGCCGGGCTGCAGGTACAGCACGGGGTAGGTCTTCGGTCCCCTGGGCGCGTAACCGGGCGGGGTCCACACCAGGGCCGAGCGCTCCTGCTGCTGGGCCCGGTAGGTCAGGGTCTCGACC
>NZ_JAATEP010000157.1:0-779 GCF_012034275.1 Nonomuraea composti
CGCGCTCGTGCGATACATGAGGCGCGAGGGCATCACCCCATGAGGGTGGGTGACGAGAACCCGGCCCCCACACCCCCGTGAATCTTCATCACACCAGACGCAGCACACAACCTTCACCAGATGCGGCTTCATCGCCGCGTAGGCGAACGTTGATGCAAACGCTCGCATTGCCTTCAGCGTTCGGGCGGCCCCCACCTTGAGAATGCTGATCCCGCGGAAAACGGAGGGTACCGTGACGGATCAACGGGGCCGCACGCGTTCGTCGGGCAACTCGTCAGCGCGAGAAGACGTGATGCCTTGCCTCAGCCCTCAGCTCGTTGCCGCTGCGCCGCTGTGAGTTTGGCTCGCACGAAATCGAGGATGTGATCGTCCTTCATGGAGTCGAACATCGTTAGAGCCTGCTTGAACGCGATGATGGCCTCATCGACTCGCCCCATATCGTGCAGGGCGAGGCCGAGGTTGTTCAGTGCCAGGCCTTGGCCGTGGCGGTCGCCGAGATCGCGGTGGATGGCGGCGGCGTCCTGGTAGGTGGCGATGGCCTCCTCGCAACGCCGTGATTCGCGCAGGGCGAGGCCGAGGTTGTTCAGCGCCCGGCCCTCGCCGTGACGGTCGCCGAGATCGCGGCAGATGTGCAGGCATTGCTGAAGGACGGTGATGGCTTCACCGAACTGCCGCACTTCTTGCAGGGCGAGGCCGAGGTTGTTCAGCGCCCGGCCTTCCCCGTGACGGTCGCCGAGATCGCGGCAGAGGACGACGGCGTCCTGGTAGGTGGTGATGGC
>NZ_JAATEP010000158.1:0-723 GCF_012034275.1 Nonomuraea composti
GACGGTGTCGAAGCGCATCCAGATGGCCAGCGCGCCGATCACGATGACCACGCCGAGGCCGATGCCGAGCGTGCGGTTGCCGTCGTTGACCACGACGTTGCGCACCGCGGCCACCAGCAGGATCCAGGCCAGGTTGACCGGGATCAGCACCTTCCAGCCCAGCGACATGAGCTGGTCGTAGCGCACCCGCGGCAGCGAGGCGCGCACCCACACGATGAAGCAGAAGGTGAGCACGAACTTGATGAAGAACCACAGCACCGGCCACCAGCCCTGGTTCGCGCCGTCCCACAGCGAGATCGGGAACGGCGCCCGCCAGCCGCCCAAAAACAGGGTGACCGCGATGCCGGAGGCGGTGAAGGTGTGCAGGTACTCGCCCATCATGATGAGGGCGAACTTCAGCGACGAGGAGTACTCGGTCTGGAAGCCGCCGACCAGCTCGCCCTCGCCCTCGGGCAGGTCGAACGGGATGCGCGCGGCCTCGCCGAACATGCAGATCACGTAGACCAGGAAGGACGGGATGAGCAGCACCGCGAACCAGGTCTGCTCCTGCGCCTTGACGATCTCGGAGGTCGACAGGGTGCCGGCGAACAGGAAGATCGCCACGAACGACAGGCCCATCGCGATCTCGTAGGAGACCACCTGGGCCGCCGAGCGCAGCCCGCCCAGCAGCGCGTACGGCGAGCGCGACGACCACCCGGCCAGCACCACCCCGTACACCGACAC
>NZ_JAATEP010000159.1:0-707 GCF_012034275.1 Nonomuraea composti
AGGTCGGCGTAGAGGCCGTTGAGGGCCATCAGGGTGTCGTGGTCGCCTTGTTCGGTGATGCGGCCGTGGTCGAGGACGTAGATGCGGTCGGCGTAGCGGACGCTGGCCAGGCGGTGGGTGATGAGCAGGACGGTGCGGCCGTCGGCGTGGTGGCGGATGCGTTCGAACAGGGCGTGTTCGGCGCGGGCGTCGAGTGCGGCGGTGGGTTCGTCGCAGATGAGCAGGCCGGCGTCGCGGTGGAAGCCGCGGGCGACGGCGATGCGCTGCCATTGGCCGCCGGACAGCTCGCATCCGTCCTTGAAGCGGCGGTCGAGCAGGGTACGGTAGCCGTGCGGGAGGGCGGTGATGACCTCGTCGGCGCCGGCGACGGCGGCGGCGCCGTGGAGGGCGGGTTCGCCCTTGTCGGTGCCCATGGTGATGTTGTAGCGGGCGGTCAGGGGCCAGCGGGTGTGGTCTTGGGCGATGACGGCGGTGCGCAGGCGCAGGGCGTCGGGGCTGACCTGGCGCAGGTCGGTGTCGTCCCAGTGGACGGTGCCGGTGTCGGGTTCGTACAGGCCGGCCAGGATCTTGGCGAGGGTGGTCTTGCCGGAGCCGTTCTCGCCGACGAAGGCGATGACCTCGCCCTGTTTGATCTCGATGGACACCTCGCGCAGGGCGGGGGCGGCGGCGCCGGGATAGGTGAAGGTGACCTCCGTGGCGGTGACGCG
>NZ_JAATEP010000016.1:0-215784 GCF_012034275.1 Nonomuraea composti
GGGGGCGGGCGCGGGGGGGGGTGGGGTCCCGGGCGCCCGCCCCCCGCCGCTGCCCCTCGCCCAGGCCCCGCCGTCCGTCCAGGCCCCGCCCCTCGTCTGGGCCGTGCGCCGCGTTCAGGATGCGTGCCGGGACAGGGGCGACCTCGTTCAGGGAGCGGGGGAAGGCGCCGATGGCGCGGTAGTTCTCGGCGGTGCAGCGCTGCGGAGGCACCCGGTGGTCGGTCACGAAGGACCGCAGCATCGTCCGGACGCACTCCCCGGACTCGCCGGCGCCCCAGGCGAGGCTGTGCGTCCCGAACGGGACCCGGACGAACGTCGCCCGGGGGAAGACCCGCATGGCGCGGGCCACTTCGGCGGGCGTCTGGGTGTCGAAGTCGCCGCCCATCACCAGCACCGGCACGGCGGGCAGCGCGGCGTCGTGCGGCAGCACGGGACTGGGGCGGGGCGTCGGCCAGTGCACGCAGAACTCCAGCCCCGTCCGCACGTCCAGGCCGAGGTCGGCGGGCGTGTACGGCGCCAGCGGCCGCTCCCGCTCGTAGTACCGCTGGAGCTGGGCCAGCCGCTCGTCCGGCCCCGCGTCCCGGTCGAACGGGAAGGCGCCGTCGCCGCACCGGTAGGCCAGGTACCCGGCCCATTCAGGGCCCTCGATCGGCTGGCCCGGGCCGCCCTTCAGAACGCGGGCCAGCCGGCGCAGCGGCTCCCGGTCGCCGGCCAGGTAGGCGGTGACGGCGGCGTTGGCCTCCCGGCCGAGGACCGGCTCCGCCACCCGTTCCACACTCTTGAGGGTGGGCAGCGGCACCTCCGGGTCGGGGTGCTCGCGCAGGTGCGCCACCAGCCGCGCGTAGCGGCGCTGGGGGTCGCCGGGCAGGTCGCGGCAGGCGCGCGAGCGCTCGCAGACGAGGCCGAGCAGGTCGGGACGGGAACGCGTGGGCCACAGGACGTAGCCGTCGGGCGAGGTGATCGTCGTGCTGTCCAGGAACGCCGCGGCCAGGCCCTCGGGGTGGCGGGCGGCGTACGCCTGGGCGAAGGCGGTGCCGTAGGAGTTGCCGTAGAAGGTGACCGGGCCGGCGCCGAGGGCGCGGCGCACGGCGTCCAGGTCGTGCGCGGCCTGGTCGGCGGTGAAGAAGGCGGCCCTGGGGCCGAGGTGCCGGGCGCAGGCGGCGATCGTGTCCGGGTCGGTGAGCTTCAGGCCCGGGCAGGTCAGAGGCGTGGACTTGCCGAGGCCGCGCGGGTCGACGACGAGCAGGTTGCGATGCTCCAGGGCGGGCCCGAGCGTGTCGCGGACGAGTGGCAGGTCGGGCAGCGCGGGCAGGGGGCCGCCGGGGTTGGCCAGGATCGTGCCGGCCGCACGCCCGCCGGCGGCGGGGAGCCAGGCGAAGGCGACCTGGACGCGCTCGGAGTCGGGGTCGCCCCAGTCCAGCGGCACACTCACCGTGCCGTCGCACCGCGAGGTGGCGCGCCGGCACTCGTGCGGCGCCACCTCGAAACGCTCGCCGGTGACATGAGCGGGCGAGGACGTCCCGAAGGCGCGGGTGGGTGGGGGCATCCCGGCGGTCGCGGAGGCGAGGACGGGCGAGGACGTTCCGGAGGTGCGGGCGGGTGGGGACGTCTCGGTGACGCGCATGGGCGGGGACGTCTCGGCGGTCGAGGTGGCCGGGGCGAGTGCCGTTGCAAGCAGGAGGCCCGCGGCCACGAGGGCTTTGATGTCCATGTCCCCACCCTCGCAAGCGATCTTCCCCGATCCCTCGGACCCAGGGACGAATTCGTCTTGGGACCACGCTCCTACTCTGCTAAGGAGGAGCTGTGAACGCTCCCCACGACGTCCCCACCGCGGCGGACCTGGTGGCCGCCGTCCGCGACTTCCTCCAGACGGATGTGCTCCCGGCCGTCGAGGGCAGGGTCCGCTACCACACCCGCGTGGCGATCAACGTGCTCGCCATGGTCGAGCGGGAGATCGAGCTCGGCGGGGAACAGGCCGAGCGGCACGCGGCGAGCCTGGCCGAGCTGGGCGTGGCCGATGACGCGGAGCTGGCAGCCGCCGTCCGCGAGGGCCGCGTCGCCGACGACGACGCGCTGGTGCGGGTCCTGGAGCAGGCGGTACGCGCGAAGCTGGAGGTGGCCAATCCCGGCTATCTCGCCGGGGAATGAGGCGGCCGATCCCGGCTGTCTCGCCGGGGAATGAGGCGGCCGATCCCGGCTGTCTCGCCGGGGAATGAGGCGGCCGATCCCGGCCACCTCGCGGGGCGACCCCGGCCGCCTCACCCGGGAATGACGACGCGGCCCGCCCCGGGGGAGGGGACGGACCGCGTTCGAGGCGTGCGGGTCAGTGGGAGCCGGTGAGGTCCAGGTCCTTGACCTTGGGGTCGCCCTCGTCGGCGAAGTAGTCGTCCCGCGCGGTGGCGTCGTCTCCGTCGGCCACCTTCGCGGCCCTGAAGATGAGCGTGCCGACGACGGCCACGATCAGGTTGACGGCCAGCGCCAGGAACCCGGCGTAGATCGTCATCTTGGTGTCGAAGCCGAGGTTCGACAGCGCGAACGCCGAGCCGCCGAAGTGCTGCTTGCCGTTGGCCGGGTTCGGGATGAGGTAGAGCATCCACATGCCGGCCGCCAGGCCGAGCGCCCAGCCGGCGATCAGGCCGCCCTTGTGGAACCAGCGCGTGTAGAGGCCGAGCGCCACCGACGGCAGCGTCTGCAGGATGATGACGCCGCCGATGAGCTGCAGGTCGATCGAGAACTGCGGGTCGAGCAGCAGGATGCACGCCACCGCGCCCACCTTGACCAGCAGCGACACGATCTTGGAGACGTTGGCCTCCTGGGCGTCGGTGGCCTGCTTGTTGATGTACTCGCGGTAGATGTTGCGGGTGAACAGGTTCGCCGCCGCGATGGACATGATCGCGGCAGGGACGAGCGCGCCGATGCCGACGGCCGCGTACGCCACGCCGGTGAACCAGTCGGGGAACATCTTGTCGAACAGCAGCGGCACGACCGTGTTGTTGTCGACCTTGCCGTCCGTCGCGATCGGCTTGATGCCCGCGGAGATGGCCATGAAGCCGAGCAGCGCGATCAGGCCCAGCACGAGGCTGTAGGCGGGCAGCGCCGACATGTTCCGCTTGATGACGTTGCGGTTCTTGGAGGCGAGCACACCGGTGAGGCTGTGCGGGTACAGGAACAGCGCCAGGGCCGAGCCGAAGGCCAGCGTCACGTACTGGAGCTGGTTGTTGGCGTTGAGGAAGATCCCGTCGCCGGGGGCGGGGGTGGCGTCGAACTTGGCCTTGGCCGCCTCGAAGATGGAGTCCCAGCCGCCCAGCTTGGCGGGGATGTAGATGACCGCGGCCAGGATCACGACGTAGATCAGCGTGTCCTTGACGAACGCGATCAGCGCGGGCGCGCGCAGGCCGGACTGGTAGGTGTAGGCGGCCAGGATGGCGAACGCGATGATGATCGGCAGGTGCCCGGTGATGCCCATCGCCTTGAGCACGGCCTCGATGCCGACGAGCTGCAGCGCGATGTACGGCATCGTGGCCACCAGCCCGGTGATCGCGATGACCAGCGCCAGCGTCGGCGACCCGAACCGGGCCCGGACGAAGTCGGCCGGCGTGACGAACCCGTGCACGTGCGAGACCGACCACATCCGGGCCAGCACCAGGAACACCAGCGGGTACACCACGACGGTGTACGGCAGCGCGTAGAAGCCGAGCGCCCCGGAGCCGAACACGAGCGCGGGCACCGCGACGAAGGTGTAGGCGGTGTAGAGGTCGCCGCCGACCAGGAACCAGGTGATCCAGGAGCCGAAGCTGCGACCGCCGAGGCCCCACTCGTTGAGGCTGGCCAGGTCGGTGGGCCGGCGCCAGCGGGCGGCGACGAAGCCCATGCCGCTGACGATCAGGAACAGCAGGATGAAGACGACCAGCTCGGTCGTGTGCCCGCTCACTTCGTCATCCTGTAGACGATGGTGGTGCACACGACACCGACCGCGACGAAGGCGATCTGCAGCCAGTAGAAGAGCGGGAAGCCCAGCAGGCGCGGCTCGTCGGCGTTGAACAGGAACGTCAGCAACGGCAGCACGATCGGTACGACCAGCAGCCAGTTCCACGGGCTGCGGTCGGTGCGTGGCTGCCCGGGTTCCCCGGTAGTCATCGTCCCTCCGATGAACGGATCAGGACCAGGCTGTTGACCCGGTCCTGACGTGTGTGTCAATGGAGGGAGGGTAGCTTTTCGGGGATATTAAACCCAATGTCCGCCGTGTTACGGTTTGGCCTAAATGTCGAGATGAAATCTCGCCATGTGAGACGGCGTGCCGCGCGGACCAGGGCCACCCTAACGACGGACGCGCGGCGACCGGGATCGCCGATCGGTGAGCGGTCGGTTACTCGCGCCGAGCGGTCACGTTCGCGGGGAGTCGTGGGCGGTCGGTTGCTCGCGCCGGGCGGTCACCTTCCCGGGGAGTCCTCGGTGAGCTCGTCCGCGATGTCCCGGGTGCCGTACCCGTCGGGCGCCGGCACCTCCACGATCGGGTCGGGCCGGTCGTCGAACTCCAGCCGCAGCGCCCGCGCCATCGTGGCGTGCATCTCGTACAGGCACGTCACGTACGTCAGCTCCAGGATCTGCTCGTCGGGCAGGTGCCGGCCGAGCGCGGCGAACACCTCGTCGGGCACCCGCCCGCCGTCGAGCACCAGCGCGTCGGCGTAGGCGAGCACGGCCCGCTCCGCCGCGTCGAAGACGTCGCTGACCGGCCAGTGCGCGACCGCCCGCACCTTCTCCTCCGCCACCCCCAGCGCCCGCAACTGCTTGCAGTGCTGGGAGTAGACGAACTGGCTCTGCCGCGCCCAGCCGGCCCGGACCTGGGCCAGCTCGCGCAGTACCGGGTCGAGCGCGGTGCCGCGATAGAGCTCGAAGCCCTTGACGCAGTGCCGGAAGATCGCGGGGTGCAGCGCGAACACCTCCCACCAGTCGCCCGGCGAGCCGGTGGCCGTGCCCCCGCCGGGCAGGATCAGGCGGTCGTGGAAGAGTTGCACGACGGGGTCGGTCATCTCCGCGCGGGGCACCCGGCGCAGGCGCGCCATCAGACGGTCCGGTCCGCCGCCGTGCGGGGCTCGTGGCGCACGTCGCCGGGCTGCCCGACCGGCCGCGTCCAGGCGGCGAACTCGACGAGGATCCCGTCGGGGTCCTTGAAGTAGATCGACCGGACGAACACGCCGTCGTGCGGCTCGGGCGCCACGCCGAACTCGCTGTCGTCGTGGTTGAGCAGCACGCCCACGTCGATGCCCTTGGCGATGAGCCGCTCGCGGTATTCCTCGATCTTCTCCGGCGGCACGTCGAAGGCGATGTGGTTCATGGAGCCTACGGCCGACAGCAGCTCGCCGCGGTCGGGCAGGTTCTTCGGCGCGGACACGCCGGGCACGCCGTCGGGCGCGTCGGGGAACCAGAAGAAGGCCAGCGCATTGCCGCCGCCGCAGTCGAAGAAGAAGTGCTGGCCCCAGCCCATGGGCAGCTCGATCGTCTTGATCAGCGGCATGCCCAGCACGCCGGAGTAGAAGGCGACGGTCTGTTTCATGTCGGAGCAGACCAGCGCGACGTGGTTGACCCCGCGGAGCTCGAATTCGCCGTTCATGGTAACTCCTTGCTTATCACAGGGGTTCCCGGAAAGACACGACGGGAAAACATGACAGGACATGTCGGCTTTTGGGCGCACGATGGGCCGCATGATCGCATTGGTGGCGGGCGCGACCCGCGGAACAGGACGGGGCATCGCGGTGGCGCTGGGCGAGGCCGGCGCCACCGTCTACTGTGCCGGCCGGAGCACCCGGGAGCAGCGCTCCGAGATGAACCGGCCGGAGACCATCGAGGAGACGGCCGAGCTGGTCACGGCGGCCGGCGGCACCGGCATCCCGGTCCGGGCCGACTTCCTGGAGCCGGAGCAGGTGGCGGCGCTGGCCGAGCGGGTACGCCGTGAGCAGGGCCGCCTCGACGTCCTGGTCAACGACATCTGGGGCGGCGACCACCTGTGGACGTGGAACACCCCGGTCTGGCGGCACGACCAGGACAAGGGCCTGCGCCTGCTCCGGCTGGCCGTCGACACCCACCTCATCAGCGCGCGCCACCTGCTGCCGCTGCTGATCGAGAACGAGGGCGGCCTGGTGGTCGAGGTCACCGACGGCACGTGGGAGTTCAACGAGACCCGCTACCGGGAGAACGTCTACTACGACCTGGCCAAGATGTCGGTCAACCGGCTCGGCTACGCCTGGGCGAACGAGCTGCGCCCGTACGGGGGCACGGGGCTGGCGGTGACGCCGGGCTTCCTGCGCTCGGAGGCCATGCTGGACAACTTCGGCGTCACCGAGGACACCTGGCGGGAGGCCAAGGCCGACCCCACGTGGATGGTCTCGGAGACCCCCGCCTACCTGGGCCGGGGCGTGGCCGCCCTGGCGCGGGACCCGGACCGGGCGCGCTGGTCGGGGAAGTCGGTGACGAGCGAGGAGCTGGCGCTGGCGTACGACGTGACCGACCTGGACGGCAGCCGCCCGCGCGTGTGGAGCTACATCACGGAGGTCCGCGAGAAGGGCGGCGAGACCGGCTGGGAGGACTACCGCTGATCCTCCCGGCGCCCCTGCGGGAGGACTACCGCTGATCCTGCGGGGGGCTCTGGTACAGGCGGGCCATGCGGGCGGCGGCCTCGGCGGCCATCGCCCGCAGCTCCGGCGGGTCCAGCACCTCTGCCTCCGGCCCGAACCGCAGCACCTGCGAGAACGCCACCTCCACCGACTCCACCGCGAGCCGCACGGTCCCGTCGGGCCGGAGCGAGGCGAGCGCGTCCTCCAGCGCGGCCGGGTCGGCGACGTAGCGCAGCATGCGCCGCCCCCGCTCGCTGAGCCGCAGCGTGACGACCTGCCGCAGCAGCGAGCGGGTGAACGAGGCCGCCTGCTCCTTCCAGAAGGCCGCCAGGTCGAAGCCCGGGTCGCGGTCGAACTGCTCCTCCAGCACCGAGATCTCCCCGAACCGGTGCACCCGGAAGATCAGGAACCGGGCCCGCTGCCGCGCCACGAGGTACCAGGCGCCGGCTTTGAGCACCAGCCCGTACGGCTCCAGCACCCGCGGGTCGTCCTTGTAGACCGCCGCCACGCGCCGGTCTCCCCACACGGCCCTGGCCAGCGGCGCCAGCGCGGCCGGCGGCGGGTCGTCGGCGGCGAACCAGCCGGGCGCGTCGAGGTGGAAGCGCTGCGCGGCGGTCGCCGGCGCGTCCCGCAATGCCGGGGACAGCGCGGCGGCGGCCTTCAGCCGGGCGGTGGCGGCGATGTCCTGGAGCCCCATCTCGCGCAGCGCCGCCGGCACCCCCGACAGGAACAGCGCCTCGGCCTCGGCCCGGTCGAGCCCGGTCAGGCGGGTGCGGTAGCCGTCGAGCAGCCGGTAGCCGCCGCCCCGCCCCCGGTCGGCGTAGACGGGCACGCCCGCCTCCGACAGCGCGAGCACGTCGCGGTGCACGGTGCGCTCGGAGACCTCCAGCTCCTTGGCCAGCTCGGCCGCCGTCATCCCGCCCCGGCCCTGCAGCAGCAGGACCAGGGACATCAGGCGTGCGGCGCGCACAGCGGCAGCACCACGGCCGAGGGCCGGTCGGGGGAGTGGAAGACCTCGACGTCGGTGGGCGCCGCGCCCCCTGAGCCGGCCGCGCCGAGCAGGTCGCCGGTGCCGTGGTTGCGGGCGATCGCCGGGTACGCCCCCGCCGCCACGTGCACCCTGATCCGGTGACCGCGGCCGAACCGGTGGGCCATCGGCCACAGCTCCACGTCCACCCGCTGCACGCTACCGGATCCGCCGCCCGTGGCGAGCCGGCGCACGCCCTCGCACACGTTCATGGACCGCCCGTCGGGGTGCACGTCGCACACCCGCACCACGACGTCCGCGGACGGGGTGCTGGCCCGCACGAACAGCTCCGCGCGTACCGGGCCGATCATCTCCACGTCCGACTCCAGCGCCGCCGAGCTGTAGACCAGCACGTCACGGCGCTGCTCCAGGCGCCGCTGGTCGCGCGGCCGGGAGTCGCCCAGCAGGACGGGGCCGCCGATCGACGGCGTCGGGTGCTCCGGGTGGTAGCGGAAGCGGTCGGGCCCGGCCTCCAGGGGCCCCGCCACGCCCAGCCCGAACCCGTGCTGGAGGTGCCAGCGCTGCTCCCGCATCCCGGGCACCGGCCAGTCGGGATGGTCGCGCCACTCCTCGGCCCCCGTCACGTAGATCCGCACCGGGTCGGGGCGCAGCCCCGCCGGGTCGCCGAGCAGGTGCGCGCGGAACCACGCCGTCGCCTCGGCCATCGTGGGCCGCCCGTGCCGGGCGTCGATGTGGTACCAGGGCCCGATCGTCAGGTACGGCCGGCGGCCCGCGGCCCGCAGCGCCGCGTAGTCCTTGAGCTGCCAGGGCAGGAACACGTCGTACCAGCCGCCCAGCATGGTGACCGCCGCATCGACCTCGCCCACCTTGGCGGAGAAGTCGCGCTTGTGCCAGTAGGGGACGGCCGGGTCGGCGTGGTGGGCGAGCAGGTCCCGGAAGAACGGCAGCGGCCGGCCGGCCGAGACCAGGTCGAGCTCCGCCACGGGCCGGCCCGACAGGACCGCCCTGCGGGTCTGGCGGGGCGCGGTCAGCACCGCGGCGCCGCCGAAGCGCCGCGACATGCCGTCGGTGAGCGTGGTCCAGCTCAGCGCCGACTCCAGCGCGAACGCGCCGCCCACGTACGCCGCGTCCCTGAACTGGGAGGCGGTGATCTGCAGGGCCATCGCCTTGAGCTCCGGCCCGGCGTAGGGGGCGACGGCCCACTGCGTGTAGCCGAGGTAGGAGGGGCCGAACATCGCGAACGAGCCGCCGTACCAGGGCTGCTCGCGCAGCCACGCCACGGTGGCCAGGCCGTCCTCGTGCTCGTCGCCGAGCGGGTCCAGCAGGCCGCCGGAGCCGAAACCGCCCCGGCAGCTCTGGATGACGACGTGGAAGCCCTGCCGGGCGAACCCCCGGCCGTACACCAGCCCGAACAGGCCACGCCTGCCGTAGGGGGAGCGCATGAGGATCACGGGGGCGCGCTCCCCTCCGGGCGGGGCGTAGTGGTCGGCCAGCAGCGTCACGCCGTCGGGCATCGGCACCGGTAGATCACGCTGGAGCCGTACGCGTCTCATATACCAACGAGTAACATGGCGGCCCGCCGGGCGGTAGCCCGGGGGCCGCCCTTGCGCAATCGCTACGAAGCCGCCTTGTCCGGGCGCTCCGAGATCCGCAGCCCGCTCACGATCGTCGCGCCCTGCCGGGTCGCGAAGCGCACGTTGAGCTGGCCGTCGGTCACCTTCACCGTGTACTGCCTGCTCACCGCCGTGTACGTGCCCGACTCCAGCGCCAGGTCCAGCGCCGGGATCGCGAGCTGCCCCTCGACCAGGACGTCGAAGACCCGCTGCCCCATCCGCATGTTCCTGATCTCGGCGAAGTCCAGCTCGACCGTGTACGTCCCGGCCGGCACGTTGTCGAAGCGGTACTCCAGCATCGACTCCCGCGCCGTCCTGAACAACGCCTGGTCCGGCGTGCCGGCGATCGTCCTGGACGTGCTCTGCGTGCGGTTCTGGCTGGTCAGATAGCCGTAGCCGCCCTGGGCGTACTTCTTGTCCGGCGTCCAGGTGTCACCGGCGGCGTCCACGAAGCTCCTCGTGGCGCCGGCGTCGATGGCCACCTGCAGCTTGGGCACCACGACCGTCACCTTCACCTCGATGGTGGGCTGCCGGCCGCTGGCCGACTTGACGAGGAGCTTGCCCGTGCGGAACGTGCCCGCCGCCACCCCGGCGCTGGACAGCTCCACCTTCAGGACCACCCGCTGCCCCTTGGCCAGCTCGCCCGCCGACGGCGTCACCGTGAACCACGGCTCCCCGGTCACCGTGTACGGCGTCGCCGAGCCGAGGTTGGTCAGCTCCAGCGTCCGCGTCCGGCTGGACTCGGCCGGCAGCACCACGGTCAGCTCCGCCGTGGACACGCTGACCCGCCCGGTGACCAGCGCCGTGTCGATCCGCGTCACCGCCGCCGCGGCCACCGTGACCTGCCGGGTGAACGTGCCGTAGTGCTCCTTGGAGACCACGACCTCGTAGTCGCCGGCCAGCACCTGCCCGTAGAAGGTGCCGTCCGCGGCGGTCGTGAGCGTGGCCACGTCGCCGATCTTCACCGTCGCCCCGGCGATCGGGTCGCCGTCGTTGGCGTCGGTGACCTTGCCGGTGACCAGGCCGTGCCGGCTGGCCGTGAACGTCAGGCCCTGCCCGGTCGCCAGCACCGGCTCCTCGTAGGAGTACAGCAGCGCGTCGTTGCCGGCCGCGTTCTCGATGCCGACCGTGGCGCTGGAGCCGCGGTCGCGCTCGCTCTCGACGTCCTGGTAGCGGAAGGCGATCGAGCCGTCCTCGCCCAGCAGCGCCGCGAACGACACCCGCTGCCCGCCCTCGTTGTAGAAGGTGACGTCGCGCCACTCCACCACGAACGCCCGGTGCGGCGCGGTGCCCGTCACCGCCGTGTAGACGCCCGCCTGCGCGTCCACGATGAGGTCGTCCCAGTACGGGTAGACGGCGTTGTTGGGCGTTCCCGACGTCGGCAGCCTGCCGTTGCTGCCGGTCGTGATCCGGTCGGCGAACGTGACGAACCCGTTCGTGGCGATCCACGCCTTCGTGTAGCCCGTGCCGTAGAACGGCACCGGGAACGGCAGCGTCACCTGCTGCGCCTCGTCGTCCCCGCTCAGCGCCAGCTTCTCCGCCCCCGCCTGGTACGGCTGCGCGCCGCTCCTGCACGTGTAGCCGAAGTTGTCGCCGCGCAGCGGCAGCTCCACGTCCTTCACCACGTCACCGGCCAGCGTCACCTCCGCCGTCGCCGCGCTGGAGCAGCGGGAGGACGGCGTGAGCCGCAGCTCGTACGAGCCGTGCGGCAGCGTCATCGAGTACCGCCCCGACGCGTCGGTCACCGCGCTCACCGGCGTGCCGGCGGCCGTGACCGTGGTGCCCGGCTCCGGCGTGCCGGCCGTGGTGACCGTGCCCGACACGACGCCCGTCGGCAGCACCGTCAGCGGCACGTCCGCGGTCGCGGCCTGCCCGGCGCTGATCGTGACGGTCGCGGTGGCGCGGGCGTAGCCGAACTTCTCCGCGGCGACCTCGTACGAGCCGGCCAGCAGGCGCGGGATCGCGTACCTGCCGTCGGCGCCGGTGACCATGGTGCGGGTCATCGGGCCGCTGACCGTCACCGTGACGCCGGACAGCGGCGCGCCGCCCGCCGTCACCGTGCCGGACAGGTCGCCCAGGCCCTCGTCGGGGGCCGCTAGCACGGCGGCGTAGGTGTCCAGCCGGCCCTCGCCCCACACGTTGTTGTCGGCCGCGGTGCCGCCGCAGCTGGTGTCGGCGACGTCCACGGCGGTGCCGTCCAGCAGCGGCCGGGTGGCCGCCACGTTCCCCTGCAACCCCGGCGAGCCCGACCAGATCAGCGCCACCGTGGCCGCCACGTGCGGCGAGGCCATCGACGTGCCGGTGAAGCTGTCGTAGCCGCCCGGCACCGAGGAGCGCACGTTGACGCCGGGCGCGGCGATGTTCGGCTTGATCTCGCCGTTCTCGCCCTCGCCCTTGCTGGAGCGCGCGTAGAGCGCGTTGTTGACGTCGAAGGCGCCCGCGCTGTACGCGTTCACGTACTGGCCGGGCGAGCCGCTGGTGTCGCAGGCGGGGCCCTCGTTGCCGTTGGAGAAGGCGGGGAAGATGCCGGCGGCGACCCACGCGTCCACGACGTCCTTGTAGAACGGGTCGAAGCCGGAGCCGCCCCACGAGTTGTTGACGATGTCCGGCGCCAGGTCCGGGCGCGGGTTCTCGCCGTTGAGGTCGGTGGGCCGCATCACCCACTGGCCGGCCGCCAGCAGGGACGCGTCGGTGCAGGTGTTGACCTCGCAGCCCTTGGCGGCGATCCACTTGGCGCCGGGCGCCACGCCGATGCCGTTCGCGCCGACCATGGTGCCCATGACGTGCGTGCCGTGGTCGTTGTTGTCGCACGGCGCCGCCGTCGGGCAGACGCCCGCCGGGTCGAACCAGTTGTAGTCGTGGGTGTAGGTGCCGTCGGGGTTCCTGCCCCGGTAGCTGGCGGCCAGGTCGGGGTGGTCGAACTGGACGCCCGAGTCGATGTTGGCGATCACGATGCCCTCGCCGCGGTTGCCCAGCTCGTCCCACACGCGCGGGGCGTTGACCCGGTCGATGTTCCACTCGACGGCGTTGACCCTGGCCTGGGCGCTGCCCTCGACGGGCTTGGGCAGCGTGAGCGTGCGGACCGGGTTGATGCGCTCGACCTCGGGCAGGCTCGCGATCTCGGCCGCCAGCTTCTCGCCCGCGGTCACCTTGACCGCGTTGACGATCCAGAACGGGCGGTAGTCGGCGTGCTGGGCGTCGAGCAGCTTGCGCAGCCCCGCCTGGGACGCCTGCGCCTGCTCCGTCTTGGCCTCGAAGACCCGCTCGGCCTTCGCCTCCTTCGTCAGGGCGCGGCGGGCGCCGCTCAGGTCGGCCTCCCCCTTCAACCGCACCCAGAAGGTGGCCTTGTCGTCCTGGGCGAGCTGCGCCCGGACCGTTGCGTCGATCTTGCCGGGATCCGGCGCCGCCTGCGCCGCGGCCTGCGGGACCAGCAGGCCGGCGGCGGTCACGAGCCCCAAAAGGGTCGCGCGTAAGCGGGAGATGGGGGGCACTTGCTCTCCTTCACGACACGGGGAGAGGTGATCTTTACGCCTCTGTCGAGAAGGGTGAAGAGATCTTGTTCGGAAAGCAAGAGATGTCGCGAAAAGTTACTTTGCGCGATGAAATGTAATCTGGTCACCTGAAATGTCGTAACCGACCAGGCGCATGACGGCGAGGAAATCCGCCGCTATCGCCGCCTGGTCGTCGCGGTCGGGCTGGATGCCGACCTCGTACAGCACCGCCGCCGTCAGCATCCGCTGCACCGCGTCCACGTCCACGTCGCCCGGCAGCCGCCCCAGATCCCGCGTACGGCACAGCAGCTCCCGCACCACCGCCGCCCGCCGCCCCCCGTTGACCACCCGGTAGGCGGCCACCAGCTCCGGGTAGTCGTCCACGCTGCCGTACAGGCGGCGCAGCAGCCGGCGGTGCCGCGGCACCGCCAGGTACGCCGCCCAGTCGGCGAACATGTGCTCCAGGTCGCGCCAGCCGGTGAACGCCGGATCGTTGTCGTGGTTGGCCCACTCCAGCGCCCGCACCAGCAGCGCCGTCTTGTCGGCGAAGCGCCGGTAGACCGTCGCCCGCGTCACCCCGGCCCGCCGCGCCACCTGCTCGATGCTGGTCTGCGCCGCGCCCTGCTCGATCAGCAGGTCGAGCGCCGCCGACAGGATGGCGAGATCGGCCTCCTGGCTGCGCGGCCGGCCCGGCGGGCGCGCCGCCCGCGTGCCGCCGGTCGTCTCGTCTGGCTGCCCGGTCATGCCCCTCGCGTCACCATCTTGTCGTACAGGCGGTCCGGCAGGAGTCTAGTGACCCCCGGCATCACCTTGGCGAGCCGGCCGACGGCGTAGCGCGGCCGGGGCGCGGGCGCGGCGACGACGCGCGCACGCCGGACCGCGCGGCCTCCTGGCCCAGCGAGTCCGAGTACCCCTCCAGCGCGTGCTTGGAGGCGTGGTACCAGGCGCTCAGGGGCAGCGCGATCTCGCCGCCGATCGAGGAGATGCTCACGATCGTGCCGAGCCGCGCTCGCGCATCCCCGGCAGGACGAGCTGCGTCAGCCGGGCCAGGCCGATCCCGGACGAGGCCCCGGTGGCCAGGCGGACCCGGCTCCCGCCGGTCACGGGGCGTCCCACGTGACGGGCAGCGCGTGCACGCCGTAGATCAGCATGTCCGTGCGCAGCGGCACCTGGCCGGGATCGACGGCCAGCCGCAGCGACGGGAAGCGCTCGAACAGCGCGGGGAAGCCCGCCCGCATCTCCACCCGCGCGAGCTGCTGGCCCAGGCACTGGTGCACGCCGTGGCCGAAGCTCACGTGGCCGCCGCTCGCTCTGAGCACGTCCAGGCGGTCGGGGGCGGGGAAGCGGGCGGGATCGCGGTTGGCCGCCGCGAGCGAGATCGTGACGGTCTCGCCGGCCCTGACCTGCTCGCCGCCCAGCTCGACGTCCTCCAGCGCGGTGCGCACGAGGAAGGGGACGACGCTGAGGTAGCGCAGCAGCTCCTCCACCACCTGGTCCACCCGCTCCGGCCGCTCGCGCAGCACGGCGAGCTGGTCGGGGTGCCGCAGCAGGGCGAACGTGCCCAGGGCGAGCATGTTGGCCGTGGTGTCCAGGCCCGCGCCGAGCAGCATGAAGCCGATGTTGGCCAGCTCCTCGTCGGTCAGGTCGCTCCTGGTCAGCCCGCTGAGCAGGTCGTCGGCAGGGGCGGCCCGCTTGGCCAGGACGAGCTCCTTCATGTGGGCCTGCATGGCCAGGTAGGCCGCGATCTTCTCCTCCTGCGGCACGTCGGTGCGCATCAGAGTGGTGCTCCGCGCCATGAACCGGCCGCGGTCCTGCTCCGGCACGCCCAGCAGCTCGCAGATCACCACGGCGGGGATCGGCGCGGTGAACGCCTCCACCAGGTCCGCCGGAGGCCCCTGCCGCTCCATGGCGTCGAGGTGGGAGCGGGTGACGTCCTCGATGCGCTCGCCGAGCTGCCGCATCCTGCGCACGGTGAACTCGCCGGTCAGCAGGTGGCGGTAGCGGGTGTGCACCGGCGGGTCGGTCGAGACGAACATGCCGGGCGGCGCGGGCCGCCCGGCCTGCCCGCCGGACTCGGTGGGCAGGTGCCGCAGCTCGGAGCGCGCGCTGAAGCGCTGGTCGGCCAGCACCTCGCGGGCCAGCGGGTGGCTGGTGACCAGCCACCCGACGTGGCCGTCGGGGTAGGCGAGCGGGGTGATGGGCCGGCTCTCGCGCAGCTCGCCCAGCCCGGCGGGGGGATCGAACGGGGTGGGCCGCCCGGTGGGCAGCGTGATCACCTCGGTGTCGGTCATGAAGGACTCCTTTCGCCCAGCACAAATACAGTACAGCTCTGTATTGAAACTCTGGCAAGCGGGGCGGCGCGTCCGCGTTGCGCGATCATGGTCCGGCGGTTACCCTGGACGTCATGCGAAATCACGCTCAGCTCCAGTGGTGGCGCCGCTCCTAGGCGGCGCGTGTTTCGCATTCCTTCCAACGGACGGCCGCCCCGGATAGGCGGCCTTTCTCTTGTCCGCCCCGGGGCTCGATCATTTGAAGTGGTAAAGGGGCAGCAAGTGGAGACGAGCGGATATACCACCGCCGGGGGCATCGGTGTCGAGCGCGAGACACGCGAGGTGGACGAGGCCGCCCTCGAAGAGATCGTGACCGCCCTGTCGGAGCGGCGCGGGGGCGCCTTCTCCTCCGGCATGGACTACCCGGGCCGCTACAGCCGATGGGCGTTCGGCTACGTCGACCCGTGCCTGGAGCTGGTCGCCAAGGGCCGCACCATCTCGGCCACCGCGCTCAACGAGCGGGGCCGGGTCGTGCTCCCGGCCGTCACCTCCTGCCTGCTGGCCGCGGGCAAGCCGGTCACCGAGCCCACGGCCGACCGCGTCGAGGTGTACGTGCCGGAGTCCGAGGACCTCCTGCCGGAGGAGCTGCGCAGCCGCCGGCCCACCGTGTTCACCGCCATCCGCGAGGTCATCGCCGCCTTCCAGGGCGACGACCCGCACCTCGGGCTCTACGGCGCGTTCGGCTACGACCTGGCCTTCCAGTTCGAGCCCATCAGGCAGGAGCTCGTCCGCCCCGACGACCAGCGCGACCTCGTGCTGCACCTGCCCGACCGGCTGGTCGTCATCGACCGGCAGCGGGAGACCAGCTTCGAGTACCGCTACGAGTTCACCGTCGACGGCGCCGGCACCCGCGGCCTCGAGCGCACCGGCACCTCCGCCCCGCCGGTGACGCCCGCCGAGCTGCCACCGAACCCGGTGAAGGGCGAGTACGCCAAGGTCGTCGCCGCCGCCAAGGAGAAGTTCAAGCGCGGCGACCTGTTCGAGGTCGTGCCCGGCCAGGTCTTCCACGCCACCTGCGCCGACCCGTCCGCCTTCTACCGGAGCCTGCGCCACAGCAACCCCGCCCCGTACGAGTTCATCATCAGCCTCGGCGAGGGCGAGCACCTGGTCGGCGCCTCACCCGAGATGTACGTCCGCGTCACCGGCGACCGCGTCGAGACCTGCCCCATCTCGGGCACGATCGCCCGCGGCAGCAACCCGGTCGAGGACGCCGAGGCGATCCGCACCCTCCTGTCCAGCGTGAAGGAGGAGTCGGAGCTGACGATGTGCACCGACGTCGACCGCAACGACAAGTCGCGCATCTGCGTCCCCGGCAGCGTCAAGGTCATCGGCCGCCGCCAGATCGAGCTGTACTCCCGGCTGATCCACACGGTCGACCACATCGAGGGCCGGCTGCGCCCCGAGTTCGACGCGCTCGACGCCTTCCTCACCCACATGTGGGCCGTCACGGTGACCGGCGCCCCCAAGACGTGGGCGATGCAGTTCATCGAGGACCACGAGGCCACCACCCGCCGCTGGTACGGCGGCGCCATCGGCTTCATCGGCTTCGACGGCTCCATGAACACCGGCCTGACCCTGCGCACCGCGCAGATCAAGAACGGCGTGGCGACCGTGCGGGCCGGGGCGACGCTGCTGTTCGACAGCGACCCCGAGGCCGAGGAGCGCGAGACCGAGCTGAAGGCCAGCGCCCTGCTCGGCGCCCTGGCCGCGGTCGACCAGCCCGAGGCCGCGCGGCCGGCCGAGACGAGGGAGCAGCCGGGCGCCGGCATGAAGGTGCTGCTCGTCGACCACGAAGACTCCTTCGTCAACACCCTGGCCGACTACTTCCGCCAGGAGGGCGCCGACGTCGTGACGCTGCGGCACGGCTTCCCGTCCGCCATGCTCGACGAGATCGCCCCCGACCTGGTGGTGCTCTCGCCGGGGCCGGGCTGGCCGACCGACTTCGGCATCTCCGCCCTGCTCGACCAGGTCTACGCCCGCGACCTGCCCGTCTTCGGCGTCTGCCTGGGCCTGCAGGCCATGGTCGAGCACGCCGGCGGCACGCTGGAGCTGCTCGACTACCCCGAGCACGGCAAGCGCGGCCAGGTGTCCAGGCTCGGCGACAGCGCGCTGCTGGACGGGCTGCCCGGCGAGTTCACCGCGGCCCGCTACCACTCGCTGCACGCCAAGCGGCCCGGCGTGGTCGGCTTCACCCCGACCGCGCTGACACCCGACGGCAACGTCATGGCCATCGAGGACCCGGAGCGGCGGCGCTTCGCCGTGCAGTTCCACCCCGAGTCGATCCTGACCCAGGAGGGCGGCGCGGGCGCGAAGATCATCGCGAACGTGCTGCGTCTGTCCCGCAGGTAGGTAAAACCCGGGCGGGGGCATGCGGGGCTCCCCTAGAGTTCCCGCATGCTCCCCGTAGACCTGCCCGGCACGGTGCGTGACGCGCTGCTCGCCCCGCTCGTCGACCACCACTGTCACGGGGTGCGGCGGGACGACCTGAGCAGAGCGCAGTTCGAGCTGCTCAGCGGCGAGGGCGGCGGCCCCGCCCCGCCCGGCACCACGCACTTCGACACCCCGTTCGGCGCGGCCGTGCGCCGCTGGTGCGCGCCGCTGCTCGACCTGGAGCCGCACGCGCCGCCCGCCGTCTACCTGGCCCGCCGCGCCGAGCTGGGCGCCGCCGAGGTGAACCGGCGGCTGCTGGCGGGCTCCGGGGTGGTGGCGTTCCTGGTGGACGCCTCCCACGATGAGCTGGAGGTGCTGACCGCCGCCGAGATGGGCCGCCACGGCGGGGCCGCCGCCGACGAGCTGGTCCGCATCGAGCGGATCGAACGGGACGTCGCCGCCACCGCCGAGCTGGCCGTGGACTACCTCGACAACCTGGGCGAGGAGCTGACCGCCAGAGCCGCCAGGGCGGTCGGGCTCAAGACCGTCATCGGCGCCCTGTGCGGCCTCGACTTCGACCCCGCCCGGCCCTCCAGGGGGGCGGTGATCGCGGCGGCCAACCGGCGCCTGGCCGACCCGAAGGAGCCGCTGACCGACCACGTCCTGCTGCGTTACCTGCTGTGGAGCGCCGTCGACGTGGCCAGGGAGCGGGGGCTGCCGGTGCAGTTCCACACCGGGTTCGGCGGCTCCGTCCACCACGGGGCCGGCGGGCCGGCGGGCGAGCCGCACCGCGCCGACCCGGCCCGGCTGAGCGCGTTCGCCGCGGCGCTGCAGCCGCTCGGCGTGCCGGTGATCCTGCTGCACTGCTACCCGTTCCACCGCCAGGCCGCCCACCTGGCCGGCATCTTCCCGCACGTGTACGTGGACGTCGGCCTGGCCCCGCCGCACGGCACCGCCGCCGCGGCCCGCGTCATGGACGAGCTGCTGGAGCTGGCGCCCTTCCACAAGCAGCTGTTCAGCTCCGGCTGCCGCGGCCTGGCCGAGACCGGTTACCTGGGCGCGCTGACCTACCGGCGGGCCCTGGCCGGCGCGCTGCAGGCCCGGATCGCGGCGGGGGAGTGGAGCACGTCCGACGCGGCCCGCATCGCGCACATGATCGGCTCGGGAAACGCGCGGCGGATCTACCGCTTGTGACGCGGAAAGTTTCCGGGATTTCCTGGGGAAATGCATCATTCCCCTTTGGGTTGACCGAATTGTGATTTGTCTGTTTGTCAAAGTCCTGGTGATGATCGGGAGCGCCAGAAAACTCGTCGCACACACCTGGAGGTGTCGTGTCCTGGCGTCCCATCATCCTCATCACCGCGTTATGTACGGCTTTATCCGTCCCGGGGGTGGCCGCGGCGGAGGACCCGCCCCCCGAGGTGGAGGCCAGGGCCGGCACACAGGCCCCGGCGGAGGTGAGCGGCCTGTCCGAGCCCGCCAAGGCCGGCGACCCCGTGGCCGCCGCCAAGGCGCACCTGGCCGACCCGCGCTACCACCTGAACCCCGCCGACCTCGCCCCGCTGCGCACCGTCAAGGACGGCCAGGACGAGACCGTCAGGTTCGCCCAGCGCTACCGTGGCCTGCCCGTCTTCGGCGCCCACTACCTCGTGCACTTCCGTACCGAGGGCGGGCAGCGTGAGGTGGTCGGCGCGGGTGGCCGCTTCCTCACCGAGCTGAGCGTGGACCCGGCCCCGGCCGTGAAGAAGGAGAGCGCCGCCAAGATCGCCCGCAGCCTGATGGCACGCCCCTACGGCGCGCCTGAGGGCCTGGCCGCCCGTACCGGCGAGCTGGTCGTCGTGCCGCGCGGCGCGGGCGTGCTGGCCTGGCACGTGGTGCTCAGCGGGAAGGACCGGACGGCCCGGCGGCCGGTGCTGCTCGACGCGTACGTGGACGCCCACTCGGGCCGCCCCCTGTTCGCCGTGGACCGGCTCCGCTTCGAGGGCCCCGTCCAGGGCAGCGGGCAGACCGCGCACGGGCAGACCGTCCCGCTCAACGCCTACCAGCGCGCCGACGGCGCCTACGAGCTGCGCGACCGCACCCGTCCCATGTGGAACGGCACCACCGGTGAGATCCTCACCTACGACGCCAAGGGCGGCGAGGTCTTCGACTACCTCGAGCCCGGCATCCCGCCCGGCACCGAGCTCGCCCGCTCCGCCACCCCCGTCTTCGGCCCCGAGCACACCCAGACCGGCGCCGTGGACGCCCACTGGGGCGCCGGCCAGGTCTACGAGTATTACCGGGGGCTCGGCCGCGACGGGCTCGACGGGCAGGGCGGCACCATGTACTCCGTCGTCAACGTCACCCTCGACGGCCAGCCGTTCGCCAACGCCTTCTGGGACGGCACCAAGATGGTCTACGGCGGCGGCGGCCCCGAGTACCACTCCTTCGCCGCCAGCCTCGACGTGGTCGGCCACGAGATGACCCACGGCGTCATCGAGCACAGCGCCGACCTGGTCTACCTCGGCCAGTCCGGCGCCATGAACGAGGGCCTGGCCGACTACTTCGGCAACGCCATCCAGGTGGACACGTTCGGGATCCCGATGAGCGATCCCGACGCGAGCCTGCTCGGCGAGGGCCTGTGCAAGACCCTGCCGCCCGCCGAGTGCGCCGGTCGCGACCTCGACGACGCCCGCGTCGCCGCGCGCGACTACCTCGGCGCCACCGTCAGCATCGACAACGGCGGCGTGCACCTCAACTCCACCATCTTCTCCGGCGCCCTGTGGGACGTCAGGGAGCAGCTCGGCGGCAAGAAGGCCGACAAGCTGGCCTACAAGGCGCTGACCGAGTACATGACGCCGCTCGACGACTTCGTGGACGGCCGCCGCGCCGTCGAGTCGGCCGCCCGCGCCCTGGGCTGGTCCGCGCGCGACCGGCAGACCGTCGCGCGGGCGTTCGACCAGCACGGCATCAAGGCGGGCTGGGAACGGCTCCTGCGCACCGACAGCCGCACCCTGATCGACGGCATCACCGACATCCAGGCCAGGCCCGACGTGGCCGGCGACCGCTACGTCGTCTCCGACGCCTCGCCCGCCGGCGAGCCCCCCACCCGCATCCTCGCCGGACGGCTGCGCGGCGGTACACCGGTGACCCTGGAGGACAACGACCGCTACAACTACCTGCCTGTCACCGACGGCCGGCAGGTCGCCTGGGCGTCGTACAACGCCGCGTTCGACAGCTTCCAGGTGCACGCCCGCCCGATCGACGGCAGCGCGCCCGCGCGGCTGGTCCACCAGTCGCCCGAGCCCGTCAACAGCCTGGCCGTCTCCGGCGAGTACATCGCCTGGGACGCCCTCGACCCGGCCGGCCAGGAGCCCGAGGTCTGGCTGAAGCGCGGCGCCGCCGCCCCCGTCAAGATCACCACCGCGCAGGGCGTCGCCGGCGTCGGGCCGACGATCAAGGGCGGCAAGCTCGCCTACAACCGGCTCTGGCAGGAAGGCGGCGTCACGCACAGCACGCCCGCCGTCTACGACCTGGCCACCGGCACCGAGGTCGTCATCCCCGAAGCGCCCGGCACCGGCGGGCTGCCCTCGGACACCGTCCTGCCGGTCATCACCGGCAAGTACGTGTTCTGGACCGTCGACACCAACGGCGACGGCCGCTACGGCATCATGCGCGCCGCCACCGACGGCACCGGCTCCGCCTTCGTCCTGGCCGACGGCCCGCAGGCGCCGTTCCCCAACTGGTTCGACGCCAACGACACCGTCGTGTCCATCGGCGTGTGGCCGGACGGGGACCGGCTCGAGAACGCCACCCTGCCCAAGATCTTCCAGCTTCCCGCGGGAGGCGGGCAGATGTGGCGCCAGTCCTGCAACAAGGGCACGCAGGACTACTTCGCCGCGGGCGAGGGCAGCAGGCTCGCCTGGCTCGACGGCACCAGCGGTAACACCGACCTGGTGACGCGCGACAGACCCGCCGTCCGCTGCTCGTCCGGCGGCTGACCCAGGGCCTGATCCGCGTCACCTCAGGTCGCTGACCTGGGCAGGCGCCCGTCGCGCCCTCATGGGGGCGCGACGGGCGCCGAGTCGCGCGCGGGCCCGTGACCTGGTTTGCTTGGGCCGTCACACTGCCGATCCGAGCGGGGGCTCCCCATGCGCACAGTCGAACCCGAGGTCTTCATCGTCGCCCGTCCATCCCTCGACTACGACGAGCTGGCCCGCTACCTGCGCGAGGTCGGCGGCGAGAGCTGGCTGGAGCGGCTCGACCGCGGCGACCTCGACGCTCAAAACCTGGCGGAGTTCGCCGGCCGCCTCTGCTACCGCTCCTTCGAGCCCGGCCTCAACCCCAACGTCGTCAGGATCAGGGACAACCAGGACGACTACCTGCGTAACATCCTGGCCAGCGCGCACGGGTCCGTCCTGGAGCACCTCAGCTTCAGCTTCGTGCTGCACAACGTCAGCCGGGTTTTGACGCACGAGCTGGTCCGGCACCGGCCCGGCGTCGCCATCTCGCAGGAGTCGCTGCGTTTCGTCCGGCTCGACGAGCTGCCGTTCTGGTTCCCCGAGTGGGCCCAGGCCGACGAGGAGCTGATGAAGCGGGCCACCGCCGTGCTGGAGCAGCTCGAGCAGTTCCAGCTCTGGATGGCCGGGCACTTCGGGCTCGACGAGGAGGGCGTGCCGTTCTCCGAGAAGAAGCACCGCACCTCCTTCATGCGCAGGTTCGCCCCCGAAGGGCTGGCCACCGGGCTGGTGTGGACCGCGAACGTGCGCACGCTGCGGCACACGATCGAGGCCCGCACCGCCGCCGGGGCGGAGGAGGAGATCCGCCTGCTGTTCCAGCGCATCGGCGAGCTCATGCGCAAGGAGGCCCCGGCTCTCTTCGGCGACTACGTCGTCGAGGACGGCGCCTGGATCCCCGGCTACCGCAAGGTCTGACCGCCCGCCCGGGCACGGGCCGGTGCGCCCGCCCCGGACGCCTGCCCGGGTGTGAGGCAGGCGCCCGGGCAGGTCGTCAGGCCGTCACTGGGCCGGCGCGTCAGCCCAGGGCGGGCAGCACGTAGACCTCGGCGCCCGGCGGCAGCGCGCAGTCGAGCCCGCCGAGGCCCTGCGCGTTCTCGCCGCACACGATCATGCTGATGTGCCGGCGGATGCGGCCGTACTCGTCGCGCAGCCGCTCCTCCAGCATCGGATGCGTACGCCGCAGCATGTCGAGGGCCGAGCCCAGGGTGGGCGGCGAGTCGCGATCGGCGCCGACGGCGAAGACCTTGACCTCGGTGCGCCCGCTCACCCACCTGCGCAGCACGCTCGGCAGGACGAACACCACCATCGTCACCGGTTTCGAGAGCATGCCTCAGAGCACCGCCGCCCGCACGGTCAGCACGTCGGGCAGGTGGGTGGCGATCGCCGCCCAGGTCTCGCCGTCGTCGCGCGAGCCGTAGACCTCGCCGCCGCGCGTACCGAAGAACACGCCCGCCTCCGACGCGGTCATCGCATCGCGCAGGACGGTCGCGTGCACCGGCCCCTCGGGCAGCCCCTTCGACAGCGCCTGCCAGGTCTTGCCCGCGTCGTCGCTGCGGTGGACCTGGTAGCGGTGCCCGACCGGCGTGCGGTCGATGTCGGCCGTCAGCGGCAGCACGTAGACCGTGTCGGGCCGCGACGGGTGCACCGCGATGGGGAACCCGAAGTCGGACGGCAGCGGCGAGCCGATGTCGTGCCAGCTCCCGCCGAAGTCGTCGCTGCGGTAGACGCCGAAATGGTGCTGCAGGTAGAGCCGCTCGGGCCGCGACGGGTGCATCGACACCTTGTGCACGCACTGCCCGTACTCCGGGTACTGCTGGCCCTCCGGCATGAACGGGGCCCGGATGTTCTTGTTGGCCGCCTCCCACGACAGGCCGCCGTCGGTGCTGCGGTAGAAGCCGGCCGCCGACACCGCGACCGCCATGATCTCCGGGTCGGTCGGGTGGTTGACGATCGTGTGCAGGCACAGGCCGCCGCCGCCCGGCTGCCAGTGCTCGCGGTGCGGGTGCTCCCACAGGCCCTCCACCAGGCGGTAGGTGACCCCGCGGTCCTCCGAGCGGAACAGCGCGGCGGGCTCGACGCCCGCCCACACCACGTCGGCCTCGGACGGCGAGGGCGCGAGCTGCCAGACCCTGGTCAGCGTCGCCCCCGTCTTCTCCGGGAAGGCGATCGGCGGCTGCTCGGCCTCCTGCCAGGTCTCGCCCAGGTCGTCGGAGTACATGACGGACGGGCCGAAGTGGCCGTACTCGATGCCGGCGAGCAGCCGGGGCGTCGCGCCGCGGGTGTCGATCGCGACCGAGGGGATCGCGACCGTGGAGAACTGGATCGGCTCGACCCGGAAGGGGCCGCCACCGGTGGAACGGGCGAGGAACAGACCCTTGCGGGTGCCGATCGCGACCACTGCGTCACTCATCGAATCTCCTCACATCTGGAAACCTTGTGTCGCGGAGCTGGGGTGCTGGCGGACGGGCGGGCGTGAGATCCCCTTCCAGGAGGTGGGAGTGGCCGTGGCAGCGCTCCCAGTCGGTCTTGCGGCCATCGTGCCACGCGCCACCGACAGTTACCGAGGACTGGGAGATTCCCCGCGCAAGCAGGCGCGCTCCTGCGTCGCTTACCTGGCAGGTAATCGAGGCGCTTCCCTGCGACCGCTACCGTGTCCGGCATGGGAGCTGTGGCCGTACATGAGGATTCTTTCGGTGAGTTGCTGCGGTCGTGGCGGCAGCGCAGGAGGGTGAGCCAGCTCGACCTGGCCATCGAGGCCGACGTGTCGGCGCGGCACGTCAGCTTCCTGGAGACGGGCCGCGCCCGCCCGAGCCGCGAGATGGTGATGAGGCTGGCCGAGGAGCTGGAGGTGCCGCTGCGGCACCGCAACCGGCTGCTGGTGGCCGCCGGGTTCGCGCCCGTCTACCCGGAACGGGAGGTGCGCGCCCCCGAGATGGGGGTGATCCGGCAGGCGCTGGACAAGATCCTCGCCGGGCACGAGCCGTACCCGGCGGTCGTGGTGGACGCGACCTGGAACCTGGTGGCCGCGAACGCGGCGGCGGCCATGTTCATGGAAGGGGTGCCCGAGGAGCTGCTGCGGGAGCCGGTCAACGTGATGCGGCTGTCGCTGCACCCCCAGGCGATGGGCGGGCGGCTGCTGAACCTCGCCGAGGTGCGCGCCCACCTGCTGCACCAGCTCCGCCGGCAGGCCGAGATGTCCGGCAACGGGCAGCTCGCCGAGCTGCACGACGAGCTGGCCTCCTACACCTACCCGGGCGTGGACCTCAACGTGGCGCACGTGCCCGGACCGGCCGACATCCTGGTGCCGCTGCGGATCGCGGCCGGGGACCGGGTGCTGTCGATGTTCACGACGATCGCCACGTTCGGGACGCCGGTGGACGTGACGGTGTCGGAGCTGGCCATCGAGACGTTCTGGCCCAGCGACGAGGAGACCGCCGCCGCGTTCCGCAAGAACGCCTGAATGGGCGTCAGCGGGCGGTCTGGGGTGCTTGGGGCGGGGGCTCGCCCGATGCGACCTCCGCCTCGACGGCGATCGTCGGCGGCTCGCCGCCCGCGATCGACAGGCCGCCCGTGACCGTCAGCGTGCGCACGTCGAACGCCCCGCCCGACGGCGCCCCCGCCACCGTGAACGCGGGGAACGCGCTGCCGCCCGGCACCACCGAGGTGGAGATGTAGTCACCGACGGTACGGCCCTGCGTGCTGGTCGCCAGCCAGTCCAGCGCCATGCCCGCGTGCAGCTCCGTCGGCTGCGACCAGCTCGCGCCGCCGTTCGCCGAGGAGGTGAAGGCGACCGTGAGCCGGCAGGCGGCGGGCGCGCAGGCGGCGTCGGGGTAGCGGTAGTAGGCCAGCGCCAGCCGCGCCCCCTTGCCCGAGCTCTCGCGGTCCACGCCGAGGCCGGGGATGAAGTGGTCGCCGTCGCCCCTGGTGACGCGGAGGGCCTCGCTCCAGGTGGTGCCGTTGGCCGACCTGCTCAGCACGATGTCGTTGCCCGCGCACTCCACCTGGAAGCGGCAGTCCTGCCAGACGACGTACACGGTGCCGGCCGCGTCCACCTCGGCCGACGGCAGCGGCGCGGCCCGCAGCCCGCCCGCGACCGTGTGCCGCTGCACCGCCGACACCAGCACGCTGTCCTCCCAGCTCGCGCCGCCGTCGCGGGAGCGGAAGGAGCGGATCTCGCCGGCCTCGCCCAGGTACGGCACCACCACGGCGCCGTTCGGCCGCACCACCGGCTGCGCGCCCAGACCGGTCGCGGAGGTGCCGGTCACGGCCCACGTCTGGCCGCCGTCGGAGGAACGGGCCACCTTGATCGCGTTGCCCGCCGCGTGGTCGTCGAACACCGCGTAACAGGTGCCGCGGAAGGCGCTGTCCGCGCCGTTGTCGCAGACGGCCCAGCTCTTGTCCAGATCGCCGCCGGTGGCCGTGGTGACCGGCGCGCTCCAGGTCAGGCCGCCGTCGGTGGAGCGGCTGGTCAGCACCGCCGCCCCCGTCAGCCCGCCCGCGTCGTCGAGCGCGAGCGAGGTGATCAGCCAGGTGCCGTGCTCGGCGTCGAAGGCCACCGACGGGTCGCTGACCCGCCCGTACGGGCCGCCGCCCGGCGCCGTGATGCCGGGCAGCGTGCCCCTCGTCCAGGTGGCGCCGTTGTCGGTGGACGTGGCGAACGTGACGCCGGCCGCCCCGCCGTCGTGGAAGCGGCCCGCCTGCTGGGCGGTCACGATCGTCGAGCCCCAGTGGTAGGTGTCGGGCCCGGCCGAGGTGCCGCGCTGGCCGCCCGTACCCGCACCCGCGGATAACTCCGTCAGCGGCACGGCCTCCGAGACCGCCGCCGCGGGCGACGGGGATAACAGCAGGGTCGCGGTGACGACGGTGACGAGTCCGCCGAATACTCGGCGCCGGGCGGGCGATGGCACGGTTCACCTCACAGGCGTGTCAACATCCACTTGGCACCGTCCAGCGCCCGCTGTCAACTCCCGATCTACGCCACACCCTTCCTCACCGTGAAGATCCCCTGCTCATCGGCCGGGCCGGCACGCCGTGAGAGGCGCTCGCTCCGGGACGTCCCTCCCCTGAACGTCTCAGCGCTCGCCGTGGGCGACGTCCCGGTGGATGCGCGCCAGCGGCACGCCGTCGATCTGCAGGCGCCGCACGGTCTCGTTGACCATGAGGGGCGGGCCGCACACGTACACGTCGTGCTCCGCCCACGAATGGAAGCGCTGCGTCACCTCCGGCAGGTTGCCGCGCATGCCGTCGTAGGCGGGCTGGTCCGACACCACCGGCAGCACCCGCAGCCACGGGAACGACGCCTCCATCCTGATCAGGTCCGGCAGATCGTACAGCTCCTCGGCGGTGCGGGCGCCGTACAGCAGGTGGATGTTGGGGCGGCGGCCGGAGGCGATGACGGACTCGATGATCGCCTTCAGCGGCGCCAGGCCCGTGCCGCCGGCCACGCACAGCATGTCGCGCACGCTGTGCTCGCGCAGCGCCATCGTGCCCATCGGCGGGCCCAGCATGAGCGTGTCGCCGACGCGCGTGTGCCGGATCAGCGTGGTCGAGACCCAGCCGCCCGGCACCGAGCGCACGTGCAGCGTGAGCGTGTTGTCCGGGCGGGGCGCGTTCGCGATCGAGAACGTCCGCCACACGCGCGGCCAGCGCGGCGTCTGCACGTTGACGTACTGGCCCGGCGTGAACGGCAGGCGCTGCGTCGGCCGCAGCGTCAGCACCGCGATGTCACGGTGACGCAGCTCGTGGTCGATCACCTCGGCCAGCCACCAGGCGGGGGAGACCCCGGCGTCCGACTCGGCCGACTCGATCATGAGGTTGGCCGCCGCCGTGTACGCCGACACCCAGGCCGCCTCGATCTCGTGGTTCCAGACGTCGGCCGCGAACCGGCGGATCGTGGCCAGCAGGGCGTTGCCCACGGCCGTGTAGTGCTCCGCGATCACGCCGTACTTGCGGTGGTCCCTGCCGAGCTGCCCGAGGAAGGCCGCCAGGCTGTCCGGGCTGTCCAGGCTCCACACGATCCGCGTCAGCGCCCCGAACAACCGGTCCCGCTGGACGTCCATGGCGGGCGGGAACATGCCCCGTAAGTGCGGGTTCTCGGCGAACAAGCGGCCGTAGAAGTAGGCCGTGGCCTTGTCGGCCATCGGCTCGACGACGGAGAAACTCTCTTTGACCAGTCGCGGATTCAACGACATATTCCAGCCCCACCCTTTTTCGGCCGGCACGCATTCCGGCCTCGACCTGCACCTCCCTGACAGTCCGGGTCGCGAGCGCGGGGCCCTCCCCGGCCATTCCCGTACGCTCGAAATTGAGTCTTACACCACCGATGACGCGTCACAACCGATTCTCCCCAATTTCGCGTGTTTTCGATTGGGGGCGGCGAAAGTAATTATTTCTCGCATTTGGTCGGCCCTGCTGTGGGGTCGTCCCTTGTCGGCGGGCGGAACATCATTCGGTGGAACGGTTTCCGGGCCGGGGCGGGAGGCGTACGATCCGGCCATGGCAGTCCTCCACCCCAAGCGGGTCGCTTGGGAGGGCGCACGCACCTTCGTCTCCGCCGCCACCACGGACGCCTACTGGTGGCTCAGCGACACGGTGGGACAGTACCTGGGGCTCATGTACCAGCTCCAGCTCTGCGAAACACGGCTGCGGCTGCAGGGGGATCCGGACGTGGAGGTGGCGTACGAGGAGGTCGGGGCCTGGCGCGCCCGCCTCGACGATCTCCTGACCGCCACCCCCTCCACCGCTTCCCTCCTCACCCAACTCATCACCGAAACCACCTCTCGCCTCCCCTGACCCCACCCAAGACCCCACCCACCGCGCGCCGCACCGCAGCGTGCCGCATGTCACGTGTCGCCTCACGCAATCCGCGCCGCGTGCTGTGGTGCACACGCGGCGTGCGCCCCGCTGCCCCTGAGGGGCCACGCTCTGGCGCCCCGTCTTGCGCGCTTCGCGTTGTGCGGGCCGGCGGTCGCGCCTCCAGGCAGCGCGCTGCCCCGCGCCGTGCTGCCCCGCGCCGTGCTGCCCCGCGCCGTGCTGCCCCGCGCCGTGCTGCCCCGCGCCGTGCTGCCCCGCGCCGTGCTGCCCCGCGCCGTGCTGCGCCGTGGCGTCTCACGCCGCCCACGTGGCACCGCCCTCGCGCTACGCCGCGCCGCATGCTGCGGTGGGCCCCCTGCTGCGCCGGGCGTCACGGCGCTCCGTGCGCCACGTGCCGTGTGCCCGCAAGATCGCGCGTGTCGGCCCGCCACGGCCTGCGCGACCCCGGCGTCGTGCCGGGCGGTGGCCGTGCCCCGGGCGTCGTGACCGGACGTGTGCGCTGGGGCGGGTGGCGGGATCGGGCACCTCGTGGGAGGTACCGGGACGAATCGCGGAAAGCCCGCGCAGGGGCAGGCAAGGGATCTTTGGGAGGGGTGACATATCGGAAAGGGAGTGCGCCATGATGGGGCATGGGGCCGTCCCCGTGAGGCCGAAGCCGATGGCCGCCCGACTCCACCATGCCCCCTGGAGATCGCATGTCCCGACCGCTGATCGGTATCACCGCCTATTTCGAAGCAGCCCGCTGGGGCGACTGGGTGCGGGAGGCCGTGTTGTCCCCGCCCTCGTACGCCAGGGCCGTCGGGCGGGCAGGGGGCGCGCCGGTGGTGCTGCCGCCGCTGGCCCCGAGCGCCGTGGACGACTACGTGAGCGGGCTGAAGGGCGTCGTCCTGGCGGGCGGCGTGGAGCTGGGAGCGGAGGCGTACGGCGGCGAGCAGGACGCGCGGGTCCACGAGCCGCAGGCGCAGCGTGACCGGTTCGAGCTGGCGCTGGCCCGGGCGGCGGTGCGCGCCGACGTGCCCATCCTGGCCGTCGCCAGGGGCATGCACGTGCTGAACGTCGCCCAGGGCGGCACGCTGATCCCGTGGCTGCCGGACGTGCTCGACAGCGACCGGCACGCCGAGCCCGACGGCGGGCACACGATCCAGGTGAGCGTGTCCAGCAAGCTGGGCAAGGCGGTGGGCGACCGGGTGGAGACGAGCGCGCCGCACCACCAGTCCGTACGCCGCCTCGGCACGGGCCTGCTGGCCGTGGCCTGGGCCGAGGACCAGATCGTCGAGGGCATCGAGCTGCAGGGGCACCGCTTCGGCGTGGGCGTGCAGTGGCATCCGGAAAGGGGCGGCGACAACCGGCTCTTCGATGCGTTCATCGAGGCGGCCCGCTAGGCTGCGATCATGCCGCTGCACCCCCAGGCGCGGGAGCACCTCGCCCGATACCCATCGGATCTGGACACCGACCTGGCCGCGCTCGACCTGGCCGCGATCCAGGAGATGCGCGCGCAGGACGCCTTCGCGGACCACCGCGGGCCGCTGACGAAGCTGCCGTTCGTGCGTGACGAGCTGGCCGAGGGCGTCCCCATCCGCATCTACCGCGCCGATCCCGGCGACGACCCGCTGCCGGTCGTGGTCTACTTCCACGGCGGCGGCTGGGTGTTCGGCAGCGTCAAGCGCAACGACGCGACCGCCAGGGATCTGGCGATCCGCACGGGCGCGGTCGTGGTGTCGGTCGACTACCGGCTGGCGCCGGAGCATCCGTTCCCGGCCGCCGCCGACGACGCCTGGACGGTGGTGCGCGACCTGTTCGCCAGGCCCGCCTTCTACCAGAGCAACGGCAGCGTCGCCGTCTGCGGCGACAGCGCCGGCGGCAACCTGGCGGCGGTCGCGGCGTGGCAGGCGCGCGACGCCGGCCTGACCCTGGCCCACCAGGTGCTCGTCTACCCGGTGCTCGACGTGGCGATGGACACGCCGAGCTACCGCGAGTTCGCCAAGGGCTTCGGCCTGGACGCCGCGGAGATGGCCTGGTTCGCCCGCCAGTACGCGCCCGGCGCCGACCCGGCCGACCCGCGCCTGTCCCCGCTGCGCCTGCCCGACCTGTCGGGCCTGGCCTCGGCCACGGTGGTGACCGCCGAGTACGACGTGCTCAGGGACGAGGGCGAGCGGTACGCCGCACGCCTGGCCGAGGCGGGCGTGCCGGTGGACCTGCGCAGGTTCGAGGGGGCGGTGCACAGCTTCTACGTCCTGCCCGGCCTGTTCGACCAGGCGATCGAGGCCCGCGAGTACGTCGCCGACCGGCTGCGGGAGCACCTGTGATCGCCCGCGCAAAAGCTGCCGGCGCACCTGTGGGCGACGCTCGAACGATGCTGCGGGGGCACCTGTGATGGACGCCTACACCAAGCTCAAGCTCGACACCCCGGCCGAAGGCGTGCTGCGGGTCACGATCAGCGAGCCCGCCCGCCTCAACGCCGTCGACGCCACCGCCCACCGCGAGCTGGGCGAGGTCTGGCGCGACGCCGACCGCGACGACAGCGTGCGGGTGATCCTGGTCAGGGGTGAGGGCCGGGCGTTCTCGGCGGGCGGCGACCTGTCCATGATCGAGGACATGATGCGCGACCACGCCACGCGGCTGCGCGTGTTCGCCGAGGCCCGCGACATCGTCTACAACGTCCTCAACTGCTCCAAGCCGGTCGTCTCCGCCATCCAGGGCCCGGCCGTCGGCGCGGGGCTGGCGGTCGCGCTGCTGGCCGACATCTCGGTGGCGGGCCGCACCGCGCGGATCATCGACGGTCACACCCGGCTCGGGGTCGCGGCCGGCGACCACGCGGCGATCATTTGGCCGCTGCTGTGCGGCATGGCGAAGGCGAAGTACCACCTGCTGCTGTGCGAGCCTGTGACGGGCGAGCAGGCCGAGCGGATGGGTCTGGTCAGCGTGTGCGTGGACGACGACGAGGTGCACGAGCGCGCCATGGAGATCGCCGTCAGGCTCGCGGCCGGCGCGCAGGAGGCGATCAGGCTCACCAAGTACTCGCTGAACAACTGGCTGCGCCTGGCCGGCCCGTCGTTCGACGCGTCGCTGGCGATGGAGTTCCTCGGTTTCACCGGCCCGGACATCGCGGAGGGCGTGCGCGCGCTGCGGGAGAAGCGGCCGCCCGCCTTCGGCTGAGACGTCCGGGCCGCCGGATCCTGGCGCGGGACGAATGCTTCCCAGACCCTCGGGTAGTCGGCTGTCACGGAGGACGACGACGGGGGAGGAGGTCAGACGACGCGGTCGCCGGCCGCGGAAGGCCGCGGGGCGGTCCGAGTGCCCGCGCCGCGAGGGGTTGAGCAACCAGCTCCCCGCTTACATGGCGTGGCCCGCCCGATCTCGGCGCCGATCGGGCGGCCGGGCTCCCCGCAGAGGGCTCCGGATCAGGACCGGCAGCAGGTCCGGATCAGGACCGGCAGCAGGTCCGGATCAGAGCCCGCAGAAGGGGCCCGCACCAGGGCCCAGCACGAAGGCCCAGCACGAAGGCCCGGGGCTCAGCATCGAAGGCCCAGGGCTTGGGCGATGGCCCCTACCGGGGGCGGCGGGCGTGGAACACGAAGGCCGGCGGAGTGTTCCGCCACACGGTACGCCCCGGCACCACTTCCTCGAACCGCTCGGCCAGCAGCGCGCGGAAGCGCCGCGCCGAGCTGAGCGGGATGGCGTGGATGTAGGAGAACGTGGTGAACGCCGCCCCCGGGCTCATCGCCCCCGTCACCGCGCCCAGCAGCTCGCGCTGCAGCTGGTCGGGGAACGCGGCCCACGGCAGGCCGCTGACCACGACGTCCGCCATTCCGAGCCCGCGCTCGGCCAGGAGCCGGCCCAGCCGCGTGGCGTCCTCGTTGGCGACGTCCACCTTGGGGAAGCGCTCGGCCAGCAGCCGGGCCATCGGCTCGTTGAGCTCGACGGCCAGGTGGTGGCCGCGCCCGCCGAGCCGCTGCTGGATCTCGGCGGTGAACGGGCCCGTGCCGGGCCCGAGTTCGACGACGACCGGCTCGCCCTTCTCGGGGACCGGCGCGCAGACGGCCGCGGCCAGGCGCCGCGAGCTCGGCGCGAGGGCGCCGATGGTCGCGGGGTTGCGCAAGAACTGGCCGAGGAACAGTGCGGTGTCGTTGGGCATGACCTGAACCTAGGGCCGCGAGCGCCGTTGATCGCTCCACCGTCCGGGCGGACCTCCGGCCACTTGGAGGAGGCGCGCTCCTCCGGCAGGAGGACGAGCGGGCGGGATCCGGGAGGCGGCGGGGCGGATACGGTGTGTCCATGCGTTGGCGTGGTGTGCCGCTCGATATCCTGCTCGCGGCCTCTGGAGTGGGCCTCGACCTGCTGACCACGGCGCACGCGGGCGACACCGAATACCTGCCCGCCGAGATGAACATCCCGATGGCGCTGCTGGTGGGCCTGCCGATGGGGCTGGTGCGCCGCTGGCCGGTGGCCGTGAGCCTCTATCTGGCGCTCGCCCTGTTCGTCACCGACCAGCTCGGCTCGTTCACCTCCAACACCGCGCAGATCCTCGTCTGCGTGTCGCTGGGCGTGGCCGGCTACCGCGCGCCGATGCGCGCGACCGCGCTGGCCGTGGCCGCCTCGTTCGCCGCGACGGCCTTCAACATCGCCGATCCGGGCATGGCGCTGACCGGCAACATGTGGATGTACTCCGTCCTGCTGCCCGTCTTTCCCGTCGTGCTCGGCTCGTACCTGCGCAGCTCGGCCGAGCGGCTGGAGGAGCGCGAGGTGACCCCCGACGCGCTGCTCGCCGCCGGCGGCGTGGCGATCACGGTGCTGAGCACGTGGACGACCTGGCACTCCGGCACCCAGCCCGTCTGGGTGGTGGGGCTGCTGGCCGTGGTGGGCGGGCTGTCGCTGGGCATCGCCAGGCGGCTGCCGGGCCTGGTGTTCCTCCTTCAGGGCGTGCTGCTCGTCTCGGCCGACACGTACCTGAACTCGGCGGTCAACACGTGCGTGATCCTCACGCTCATCGCCATCGGCGTGTTCTCCATGCGGGTGGTGTCGTGGGCGTGGACGGTGGCCGCGTACGTGACCGGCTGCCTGCTCACCGCGATCGCCGTCGTCGGCGACAACACCGAGGTCACGCCGTTCCGGGTGGGGGTGCTCATGACGCTGGTGGCCACGCCCATCGCGATCGGCCGTTACCTGGGCGTGCGCAGGGCAGCGGCGGCCACCGAGAAGCTGGTCGCGGAGGAGGCGGCGCGCGCGGCGGTCGCGCAGGTGCGCGCCGACCAGCTCGCCGAGCGCGAGCGCATCGCCCGCGACGTGCACGACATCGTCGCCCACCACGTGGGCGCGATGGTGCTGCGGGCCAGCGCCGCCCGCTACGCCGCCCCCGACGGGCCCGTGGCCGACGCGCTCAACGACATCAGGGAGACGGGGCACCAGGTGCTGCAGGACCTGCGTGACCTGCTCGACCTGCTGCGCGACCCCGACCGCCAGCCGGATCTGCTGGCCAACCCCGCCGACGTGGTACGCGAGTCCGCCGAGCGCATGGCCGCCGCCGGGCTCGTCGTCGACCTGGAGCTCGACCCGGCCACCGACCAGGCGCCGCTGATCGCCCGCACCTCGGCGGCGCGCATCGTTCAGGAAGGATTGACCAACGTGCTCAAACACGCAGGCCCCGGCACCCGGGTCCGCGTCTCCGTGACTCCGGCCGAGGAAGGGCTGGACGTCGAGATCCGCAACGGCCGCCCGCCGACCGCGATCGAGCGGCTGCCCTCCTCGGGGCGCGGCCTGGCCGGCATGCGGGAGCGCGTGCGCACGGTGGGCGGCACGCTCAGCGCCGGCCCCGACGGGGAGGGCGGCTGGCTGCTGGCCGCCCACCTGCCCACGCACACCCGCGTCTCCCCGGGGAGCGCCGCGTGATCCGCGTGCTGGTGGCCGACGACCAGGCGCTCGTCCGCGCGGGCGTACGCATGCTGCTGCAGGCCACGGGCGACATGGAGGTCGTGGGGGAGGCCGAGGACGGCGCCGAGGCGGTCCGCCTGGCCGAGCGGCACCTGCCGGATGTGATCCTCATGGATCTGCGCATGCCGAGGGTCGACGGCCTGGAGGCGATCAAGCGGGTGCTGGCCGCCCGGCCGGGCACCAGGATCGTGGTGCTGACCACGTTCGCCGAGGACGGCAACGTCTACGCCGCCCTACGGGCCGGCGCGGTCGGCTTCCTGGTCAAGGACGACGAGCCCGAGCGCATGGTGGACGCGGTGCGCAGGGCCGCGGCCGGTGAGCAGCTCCTCGCCCCGTCCGTGCTGCGCCGGGTCGTCGAGCGGTTCCTGGCGGCCGAGGAGCAGGCGGCGCCCGCCGCCCCGCCCGGCCTGACCGAGCGCGAGCTGGAGGTGCTGGCCCTGGTCGGCACCGGCCTGTCGAACGCGGAGATCGCCGAGGAGCTGCACGTCGGCGTCACGACGGTCAAGACGCACATCGCGGCCGCGATGGAGAAGCTGGGCCTGCGCAACCGCATCCAGGCCGCCGTCGTCGCCCACCGCACGGGCCTGGTGGACGCCTCCTTCCGCCCGGTACGCCAGCCGCGCGGCGGCTGAGTCCGCCGCCTGGGCTACCGGCGAGTCATCCGGCAGGGGGACGACCGCCGGCGGGGCCCGCCGCGAGCATGTGGTCCTTCACCTACAGGAAGGACCTTCCATGGCTCCCCACGACACCATGACCATGCCGAAGCCGGCGGGCCGCGTCTCCCCGGGCCTGCTCTACGGCCTGCGCGTCGCCGTCACCGCCCAGGCGGCGGCGCTGCTGGTGGCCGCCTCCTTCGCGGGGCAGGCGGTCGAGTCGCAGGCGATGAGCGAGACGCACGTCATGGCCGGCATGGTCGTGCACCTCGTCGCGCTCGTCCAGATCGTCCTGGCCGTGCTCGTCTGGCGGCCGGGGCGCGGCGCCGGCTGGCCCGCGCTGGCCAGCGTCGCGCTGTTCCTGGTCGGCGGGCTCCAGCACGTCACCTGGCTGTGGCTCGGGGCGCACGTGCCGACCGGGGTGACGCTGTTCGGGCTGATCGTCGCCGTGCTCGTCTGGGTGTGGTCACCGGCAGCCGCCCGCCGCCGCTAAGGTCGGAGATGTGTTTGTGAAGATCTGCGGGTTGAGCCAGGCCGAGCACGTGGCGACGGCGGTCGGGGCGGGCGCCGACGCGATCGGGTTCGTCATGACGCGCAGCCCGCGCCGCGTCACGCCCGAGCGGGCCGCCGAGCTGGCCGCCGAGGTGCCCGAGCACGTTCTCACCGTCGGCGTCTTCCGCGGGGAAGACCCTGAGACGGTCCGCGCGGCGGCGCTGGCTTCGGGCGTGCGCGCCGTCCAGCTGCACGGCCGGCACCCGCACGCCGACTTCACCGCGCTGAAAGACCTCGGGATCACCCTGATCAGGGCCGTCGACAACCAGGCCGACCTGCGGTGCGGCGCCTACGACGAAGACCTGCTGCTCGTCGACGCCCCGCACGCGGGCTCCGGCGAGCGGTGGGACTGGGGCGCGGTGCGCGGCCGGGCCTCCGGCCGGTGGATGCTGGCGGGCGGCCTGGCCCCCGGCAACGTGCGCGAGGCGATCGAGGCCGCCGCCCCGTGGGGGGTCGACGTGTCCAGCGGCGTGGAGAGCGCGCCGGGCGTCAAGGACTCCCGCCTGATCGAGGAGTTCCTGCGGAGCGTCCGTGGATGAGCTGTTCCGCGGGCCGGCTCTCGGCCGCGGCGGCGCGGCGGCGGACCTGGCGCGGGCGCTGGCCTTCCTCCAGGAGTTCGCGCGGCGCAGGGCGCCCGTGGTGGTGCCGGTGGCAGGCGGGTTCGGGGTGCTCGACGATCGGTTCCCCGGCTCGTACGACGACAACAAGCTCGTCGTCACGGCGGCCGAGGCGGAGCCGGAGCGGCTGATCGCGGCGGCCGAGGAGGTGCTGTCCGGGCGCGAGCACCGGCTCGTCTGCGTCGACGACGACCGCCTCGGCACCGCGTGCGCGCCCGCGTTCGCGGCGGCCGGCTACGAGCACGAGACGAACCTCGTCATGGTCTTTCGCGGCCAGATCCCGCACGGCGCGCCCCCGGCCGAGCGGCTGGGTCCGGCGGAGCTGGAGCCGGTGCTGCGGCGCGACTGGCGCCGCACGCTGCCGCAGGCCCCCGACGAGGTGATCGACGGGCTCGCCAGGCGCGTGGAGTCCCGGCTGCGCGGCGCCGACCAGGTGGGCTTCCGCGCCGTGCGGGCCCCGTCCGGCGACATCGCCGCCCGCGCCGACCTGTACGCGCAGGGCGGGGTCGCGCAGATCGAGAGCGTCTTCACCGGCGAGGAGCACCGGGGCAGGGGCTACGCGCGGGCCCTGATGGAAGCGCTGCTGGCCGAGGCCGCCGGCGCCGAACTGATCTTCCTGGTGGCCGACGCGGCCGACTGGCCCCGCCACTTCTACGCCAGGCTCGGCTTCGAGGAGGTCGGCCGCACCCACGCGTTCCTGCGCACCTGACCCCGAGCCCCTCTGGCCGCAGGAGGCACGGGACGCGAGCGCTGCCGCGCAGTTCCACGCAGTAGGGTCTGCTCGTGAGCGAAACTTCCGCCGAGGACCGGATCTGGACGGTTCCTAACCTGCTGAGCTTCCTGCGTCTCCTGGGCGTCCCCGTGTTCCTCTGGCTGGTTCTCGTGCCCCAGGCGGACGGCTGGGCCATCGGCGTGCTGGCGGTGGCCGGTTTCACGGACTGGCTCGACGGAAAGATCGCCCGGGCGTTCAACCAGACCAGCAGGCTCGGCCGGCTCATCGACCCGGCGGCGGACAAGCTCTACGTCTTCGCCACGATCTTCGCGCTCCTGCTGCGGGAGGTCATCCCGTGGTGGCTGGTCGTGGTGATCCTGAGCCGCGAACTCTTGGTCGCGAGTTCCTTCCCCGTACTTCGCAAATACGGGTATAAGGCACTTCAAGTGCATTTCCTGGGCAAGGCCGCCATGTTCAACCTCATGTACGCCTTCCCTCTCCTCTTCCTTGCCTCCCACTCTGGGTGGTATGCCGAAATAGCCCGGATTGTCGGGTGGGCGTTCGCGCTCTGGGGAACAGGCCTGTACTGGTGGGCGGGGGTGCTGTATGTGGTACAGGTGCGCCAACTCGTAACCGCGGCCAAGCTGAAGGGGTGATCGGGTGAAGGCGGTCGTCATGGCGGGCGGGGAGGGCACTCGGCTACGACCGATGACCGCCAACCAGCCCAAACCCCTGCTCCCGGTGGCCAACCGTCCGATCATGGAGCACGTGCTGCGCCTGCTCAAGCGGCACGGCGTCACCGAGACGGTGGTGACGCTGCAGTTCCTGGCCGCGCTCGTGCGCAACTACTTCGGCGACGGCGACGAGCTGGGCATGAGCCTCCAGTACGCCACCGAGGACGTGCCCCTCGGCACCGCCGGCAGCGTCAAGAACGCCGCCGACCGCCTCCGCGACGACCGATTCCTGGTGATCTCCGGAGATGCCCTGACGGATATTGATTTATCCGACATGATCCGTTTTCACCGGGAAAATGGGGCTCTCGTGACGATCGGCCTCAAGCGCGTCCCGAACCCCCTCGAATTCGGCATCATCATCGTCGACGACGAAGGCCGCGTGCAGCGCTTCCTGGAGAAGCCCACCTGGGGCCAGGTCTTCTCCGACACCGTCAACACCGGCATCTACGTCATGGAACCCGAGGTCCTCGACGCGGTCGCGACCGGCGAGCCCGTCGACTGGTCCTCCGACGTCTTCCCCGCCCTCCTCGAACGCGGCGCCGCCATCTACGGCTACGTCGCCGACGGCTACTGGGAGGACGTCGGCACCCACGACAGCTACCTCAAGGCCCAGGCCGACGCCTTATCGGGCAAGGTCGAGCTGGACGTCGGCGGTTTCGAGCTCTCCCCGGGCGTCTGGGTCGCCGACTCCGCCTCCGTGGACCCCGACGCCGTCCTCAAGGGCCCCCTGCTCATCGGCGACTACGCCAAGGTGGAGGCGGGCGCCGAGCTGCGCGAGTACACCGTCCTCGGCAACAACGCGGTCGTGCGCGAGGGCGCGTTCCTGCACCGCGCCGTCGTCCACGACAACGTCTACCTCGGCCCCGGCGCCCACCTGCGCGGCTGCGTCATCGGCAAGAGCACCGACGTGATGGCCGGCGCCCGCATCGAGGAGAACGCGATCATCGGCGACGAATGCGTCATCGAGGCCGAGGCGTACGTCTCCAGCGGGGTCAAGGTCTACCCGTTCAAGACCATCGAGGCCGGCGCGGTCGTCAACACCAGCGTCATCTGGGAGTCGCGCGGCCAGCGCAACCTGTTCGGCCCGCGCGGGGTCAGCGGCCTGGTGAACGTCGAGATCACCGCCGAGCTGTGCGTGCGCCTGGCCAGCGCGTACGCCACCACCCTCAGGAAGGGCGAGTACGTCGTCACCTCCCGCGACTGCTCCCTGGCCGCCAGGGCGCTCAAGCGGGCCGTCATCGGCGCGCTCACCGCGGGCGCCATCAACGTCCTCGACCTGGAGGCCGCGCCGCTGCCCGTCACCCGCTTCCACACCGCGCGCGAGTCGGCCGCCGGCGGCATCGCGCTGCGCACCACCCCGGGCGACCCGCAGAGCGTGGACATCGTCATCATGGACGACCGCGGCGCCGACCTGCCGCCGGCCGCGCAGCGCAAGCTGGAGCGGGTCTTCTCCCGCCAGGAGTTCCGCCGCGCCTTCCCCGGCGAGATCGCCGAGCTGGCCTATCCCTCCAGGGTCTTCGAGAGCTACACCCACGAGCTGCTGCGCAACGTCGGCGTCGAGGGCGTGCGCGACATGAAGGTCGTCGTGGACTGCGCCGGCGGCACGTCCTCGCTGGTGCTGCCCACCCTGCTCGGCCGGCTCGGCGTCGAGGTGCTCACCGTCAACGCCCGCCTCGACGACGTCTCGCCCACCGAGACGCTCGCCGAGCGCCGCCGCGACCTGCAGCGCCTGTCGGAGCTGGTCAGCAGCTCGCGGGCGGCGTTCGGGGTGCGCTTCGACCCGGTCGGCGAGCGCATCGCCCTGGTGGACGAGAAGGGCCAGCTCATCAGCGAGGAACGGGCGCTGCTCGTCGTGCTCGACCTGGTCGCCGCCGAGCGCAGGGGCGGCCAGGTGGCGCTGCCGGTGACCACGACGCGCGTCGCCGAGCAGGTGTGCCGCTTCCACGGCGTGCAGGTGCAGTGGACCTCCACCGCCCAGGACGCCCTCACCTCCGCCGCCGCCGGCCCCGACATGATCTTCGCGGCCGACGGGCGCGGCGGGTTCGTCGTGCCGGAGTTCAGCCCCGCCATCGACGGGCTGGCCGCGTTCATCCGGCTGCTCGGCCTGGTCGCCCGCACCCGGCTCTCGCTCAGCCAGATCGACGCGCGTATCCCCGAGGTCAAGCTGCTCAAACGCACCGTGCCCACGCCGTGGGCCACCAAGGGCGCCGTCATGCGCTCGGTCATCGAGGCGGCCGAGGCGGAGGCCTCCGCCGCCGAGCAGGGGCAGCGCATCGACACCACCGACGGCGTGCGGGTGACCCGCGACGACGGGAGCTGGGTGCTGGTGCTGCCCGCCGCCGCCGAGCCCGTCACGGACCTGTGGGCCGAGGCCGCGGACATGGACGGCGCGCAGGCCCTCATCGAACGCTGGGCCCGGATCGTGGAACAGGCCGCGGGGTGATACTGTCACACGCTGTGATCGGAAAGGGTTTGCCGAAGATGTGCCCAGGGAGTGCCGCAAGATCGTAATGTAGAAACGCGCGGCGGCATGGACCACGGGGCGGGGGCGGCGGTAACTTTGTCTGCGTCCAAACCAACGTGCAGCGCCCCGCCTTGACCTTTGCCGCTGATCAGCGTAAGTTGCGGCATTCGCAAACGTGAAAAAGCGAAGCGAGGCGCGCCCTGAGCACCGTCGCCGCGTCTTCGCGGTAGGAGGCCGAGCCGATCGATGCCGAGCGTCTACTGCACGCAGTGCGGGCACGCCAACCCCGAGGATGCCCGTTTCTGTTCCCGCTGTGGGTCACCGCTGACCAGACCCGAGGTCTCCGGGGACACCACATCGACGATCTCCGTCGCGGGAATCGAGGCGTACGAGGCTGAGACAGGCGACATGCTCCTGGCCGAGCGGGCGCTGGTCGAGCAGCTGCCGCCCGGCACGGCGTTGCTCACGGTGACCAGGGGCCCCAACCAGGGCAGCCGATTCCGGCTCGACAAGGACCTGACCACCACCGGGCGGCACCCCGAGAGCGACATCTTCCTCGACGACATCACGGTCTCCCGCCGGCACGTCGAGTTCTACCGCCACCGCGGCGGCCAGTTCTCCGTGCGCGACGTAGGCAGCCTCAACGGCACCTACGTCAACCGGGAGCGCATCGAGGAGGTTCCTCTGCACTCCGGAGACGAGGTGCAGATCGGCAAGTTCCGCCTTCTCTTCCTGATGCGGGGCAACTCCGGCGCATGAGCGGGCGCAGTGAGCGACTCACGGAGACGGGCGGCCGTCGGCGGGAGGCGGCATGAGCTCCCAGGCGGCCCGCTCGCACATGAGCATCGGCGAGGTGCTCGCGCTCTTGCAGGGCGAGTTCCCCGACGTGACGATCTCGAAGATCAGGTTCCTGGAGGGCGAGGGCCTGATCGAGCCCGAGCGCAGCCCGTCCGGCTACCGCAAGTTCACCCACCTGCACGTGGAGCAGCTGCGCTTCATCCTCACCGAGCAGCGTGACCACTACCTGCCGCTGCGGGTGATCAAGGACCGGATGGCCGAGAGCTTCGGCCGCCCGCGCGCGCTGCAGCAGCCGCAGGAGACCAGGCTCAGCCGGGCCGAGCTGCTGGAGGCCGCCGGCATCGACGAGGAGACCCTCGCCGAGCTGGAGGACTACGGCCTGCTCGCCCCCGTGGCCAGGCGCTACGACGAGGAGGCGCTCAAGGTGGCCCGCACCGTGGGCGCCCTGGCCCGCTTCGGCCTGCACGCCCGCCACCTGCGGGCGGTCAAGGCGGCGGCCGAGCGGGAGGCCGGGCTCGTCGAGCAGACGGTCGCCCCCATACTCAAACGGCGCCGCCCGGGAGCCATCGGCGAGGCCGACGAGGTCGCCAGAGAGCTGTCCACGCTGCTGCTCGACCTGCACGCGTCCCTGCTGCGCACAGGGGTCCGATCGGTGCTAGGGCGTTGAGACCGTAGCGAGCTGGGAGGCGGAGGCACATTCCAGGCCCCCCGGGTGTTACGTTGAATTGCGAAGCCAAGTCAGCAGAAGCGATGATCGAAGAGCTGTGCCGGGTGACCGGTCAGGAATACGGAGCAGCCCGTGTTGCAGATGGAGGTCGTGGGCGTACGAGTTGAAATGCCCACAAATCAGCCGATCGTCTTGCTCAAGGAGGCACACGGGGAGCGGTTCCTTCCTATATGGATTGGCATGACCGAAGCCACGGCCATCGCGCTGGCCCAGGCGGAGGAGCCCCCGCCGCGGCCGCTCACCCACGACCTCTTCCGAGACGTGCTGAGCGCCCTGGGTGTCGGCCTGCGCGCGGTCAACATCGTCGCCCTGCGCGACGGCATCTTCTTCGCCGATCTGGTGTTCTCCAACGGCGTGGAGGTGAGCGCGCGGCCGTCCGACTCGATCGCGCTCGCCCTGCGCACCGGGGCGCGCATCTTCGCCAGCGAGGAGGTCGTCCAGGAGGCCGGGGTGATCATCCCGGACGACCAGGAGGACGAGGTGGAGAAGTTCAGGGAGTTCCTTGACACGATCACTCCCGAGGACTTCGGCAGGGCGGGGTAGGTATTTCAGTGCATTTACGCTTCACGACGCGCCGAGCCGGATCGTTGACTGTGCCTGGTCACGGTCCTACGGTGCAAGTGAAACCCGTGGTCGCCCTTTATGAACCCCCAGATCAGGCCACGGGATGAGAGAAAGCCGGAGGTCCGCGTGGCGGTCAGCAGCGGCGAGGGAAAGACGGCCGGCCAGGAAGATCCGGTGCGGCGCGAGAGCGCGCGGCAGCGTGCCGGGGAGCAGGGCCTGCTCTTCGACGAGCAGCCGACGACGCTGCCGGGCGACATCGGATACCGCGGGCCGACGGCCTGCGCCGCGGCCGGCATCACCTACAGGCAGCTCGACTACTGGGCCCGCACGGGCCTCGTGGAGCCCACCATCAGGGCGGCGCACGGGTCGGGCTCCCAGCGGCTCTACAGCTTCCGCGACATCCTGGTGCTCAAGGTCGTCAAGCGGCTCCTCGACACCGGGGTGTCGCTGCAGCAGATCCGCACGGCCGTGCAGCACCTGCGTGACCGCGGGGTCGCCGACCTCGCGCAGATCACGCTCATGAGCGACGGCGTCAGCGTCTACGAGTGCACCTCAGCCGACGAGGTGATCGACCTGCTCCAGGGCGGCCAGGGCGTGTTCGGCATCGCGCTCGGGCGGGTCTGGCGAGAGGTCGAGGGCTCCCTCGCGGAGCTGCCGGGGGAACGCGCGGCGGTCGAGGACACCGTCCCGGCCGATCACCCCGCTGACGAGCTGGCCCGCAGGCGCCGCGCCCGGCGCACCGGCTGAAACGGCTTGCGCACCGCCTGAAACGGCTTGCGCACTGCGTGAAACGGCTTCGCGCCCCGCACCACCCGGCCGAGCCCCCTCCTGAATCCGGCGCCGCCCGCCCGGCGCCCAGGGTTCCCCGTACCCCCGCTCACCTTGCACCGTCGCATCCGTGTGCCTCGAAGCCGGCTCGAGCGTGGCCGGAAGCGGGTCCAATGACCGGTTATCGGGGGCTACCGTAGTAATCTAGGACAGCAAGGCTGACGACCCCGTGCGGGAGAGTCCCCGGGCACCAGACGGTCCCGGGGCGCCGAAGGAGCAACCCTCCCCGGAATCTCTCAGGCATCCAGTACCGCTCGGGCGAGGCAACTCTGGAAAGCAGGCGCACCCGCCAGGCGCGCCTCACCGACGGTGCAAGCCCCACCGGGGGTGAAGCTCTCAGGTCGTGGCGCCGACGCAGGTGACGGGGCCGCGCTGACAGAGGGGGAGACCCGGCACTCGCCCGCGCCCTGGCGCCGGTCTCCATAAGCCTCGGGAGGCACACCCCATGACCGACCTGTCAGCTCCGCCGTTCTCGTCCAGGCACATCGGCCCGTCGGAGTCCGAGCAGCAGCGCATGCTCGAGGCCGTGGGCTTCGAATCCGTCGCGGACCTGGTCGCGGTGGCCGTGCCCGAGGCGATCAGGGCCAAGGACAAGCTCAAGCTGCCCGCCGCCATCGGCGAGGCCGAGGCCATCGCCGAGCTGCGCGCCCTGGCCGGGCGCAACCGCGTGCTCACCTCCATGATCGGCCTGGGCTACTACGACACCGTCACCCCCGGCGTCATCCGGCGCAACGTGCTGGAGAACCCGGGCTGGTACACCGCCTACACGCCGTACCAGCCGGAGATCTCGCAGGGCCGCCTGGAGGCGCTGCTGAACTTCCAGACGGTCGTCTCCGACCTCACCGGCCTGCCCGTCGCCGGCGCGTCCCTGCTGGACGAGGGCACCGCCGCCGCCGAGGCCATGACGCTCGCGCGCCGGGCCGGCAAGTCCAAGAGCGACGTGTTCGTCGTGGACGCCGACGCGCTGCCCCAGACCAAGGCCGTGCTGGCCACCCGCGCCGAGCCGCTCGGCATCACGCTCGTCGAGCACGACCTCGACGGCGACCTGCCCGAGTGCTTCGGGCTGCTCGTGCAGTACCCCGGCGCCTCCGGGCGGCTGCGCGACTTCCGCGCCGTGGCCGCCGCCGCGCACGAGGCCGGCGCGCTCGTGGTGGCCGCCGCCGACCTGCTCGCGCTGACGCTGGTCGCCGCCCCCGGCGAGCTCGGCGCCGACATCGCCGTCGGCTCCTCGCAGCGGTTCGGGGTGCCGTTCGGGTTCGGCGGGCCGCACGCCGCCTACATGTCCGTACGCGAGGGGCTGCAGCGCCAGCTCCCCGGCCGCCTGGTCGGCGTGTCCGTCGACGCCGACGGCGACCCCGCCTACCGCCTGGCCCTGCAGACCCGTGAGCAGCACATCCGCCGCGAGAAGGCCACCAGCAACATCTGCACCGCCCAGGTGCTGCTCGCCGTCATCGCGAGCATGTACGCCGTCTACCACGGCCCCGACGGGCTGCGCGGCATCGCCCACCGGGTGCACCGCTACGCCACCGCCCTGGCCGAGGGGCTGCGCGGCGCCGGCGTGGAGGTCGTGCACGGCGAGTTCTTCGACACCGTCCTCGCCCGCGTCCCCGGCAGGGCCGCCGCCGTCGTGGCCGCCGCCGCCGAGCAGGGCGTCAACCTGTGGCAGGTGGACGACGACCACGTCTCCATCGCCTGCGACGAGAAGACCGGCGCCGCCGAGGTGGCCAAGGTCTGGGCCGCGTTCGGGGTGAGCGGCGTCGAGGCCGACCCCGAGAACGCCCCCGACGCGCTGCCGTCCGCGCTGCTGCGCGAGACCCCGTACCTGACGCACCCCGTCTTCCACAGCCACCGCTCCGAGACCGCGATGCTGCGCTACCTGCGCAGGCTCCAGGACAAGGACATCGCGCTGGACCGCTCGATGATCCCGCTCGGCTCCTGCACCATGAAGCTGAACGCGACCACCGAGATGGAGCCGATCACCTGGCCGGAGTTCGCCGCGATCCACCCGTACGCGCCGGCCGAGCAGACCGAGGGCTACCGGGAGCTGATCGGCACGCTGGAGGGCTGGCTGGCCGAGGTGACCGGCTACGACGCCGTCTCCATCCAGCCGAACGCCGGCTCGCAGGGCGAGTTCGCCGGGCTGCTGGCCATCCGCGCCTACCACCGGGCCAACGGCCAGGGCGAGCGCGACGTGTGCCTCATCCCGTCCTCCGCCCACGGCACGAACGCCGCCAGCGCCGTCATGGCAGGCATGCGCGTCGTGGTCGTGGCCTGCGACGACGACGGCAACGTGGACCTGGCCGACCTCGACGCCAAGATCGAAAAGCACCGGGACGCGCTGGCCGCGATCATGGTGACGTACCCGTCCACGCACGGCGTGTACGAGGAGACCATCACCGAGGTGTGCGCCAAGGTGCACGACGCCGGCGGCCAGGTGTACGTCGACGGCGCCAACCTCAACGCCCTCGTCGGCCTGGCCAAGCCGGGCGAGTTCGGGGCCGACGTCTCCCACCTCAACCTGCACAAGACGTTCTGCATCCCGCACGGCGGCGGCGGCCCCGGCGTCGGCCCGGTCGCCGTCCGCGCCCACCTGGCCGCCTACCTGCCCGGCCACCCGCTGCACGACGGCACCCCCGTCGGCCCCGTCGCCGCCGCCCCCTACGGCTCGGCCGGCATCCTGCCGATCTCGTGGGCGTACGTCAGGATGATGGGCGCCGACGGCCTCACCGCCGCCACCGAGCAGGCCATCCTGTCGGCCAACTACCTGGCCAGGCGCCTGGCCCCGCACTACCCCGTGCTCTACACCGGCCGCGGCGGCCTGGTCGCGCACGAGTGCATCGTGGACCTGCGCCAGATCACCAAGGAGACCGGCGTCACCGTGGACGACGTGGCCAAGCGCCTCATCGACTACGGCTTCCACGCGCCCACCATGTCGTTCCCCGTCGCCGGGACCCTCATGATCGAGCCCACCGAGAGCGAGGACCTGGGCGAGCTCGACCGGTTCGTGGACGCCATGATCGCCATCCGCGGCGAGATCGCCAAGGTGGCCTCCGGCGAGTACGACAAGACCGACAACCCGCTGCGCAACGCCCCGCACACGGCCGAGGCGGTCACCGCCGACGAGTGGCCGCACCCGTACAGCCGCTCCGAGGCCGCCTACCCGCTGCCGTCGCTGCGCGAGGGCAAGTACTGGGTGCCGGTGCGCCGCATCGACCAGGCCTACGGCGACCGCAACCTGGTGTGCTCCTGCCCGCCCCTCGAGGCGTACGAGGACTGATCCCCGACACGCGCGGGGCGCGCACACCGCGCCCCGCTTGCCCGGAAATGCGTCGCGGCAGCTCCGGGCACGCGGGACGCCCGGGGCGCGGGATCCGGCCAGTCCTTCACCGTCAAGTGAGCAGACATGATCGCCAATAGTCGTTAGGCTCGGTGCGACCGCCGCCCCAAGGAGCTCCCTTGACGTCCTCTGAGCTGGAGACCCCGCCCCTCGACACCGCCCGCCGGCTGGCCGAGCGCGGTGACCTCGAAGCCGCCGCCCGCATCCTGGGCGAGCTGGCCGCCGACCCCGACGGGCCCGACCGGGCACAGGCCGCCGTCGGGCTCGCCGTGGTGCTCGACCAGCGCGGCGACGCCGACGGCGCCCGGGCCGCCGCCAGGGCCGCGCTGGCCACCGGCCACCCCGAGTACGCCGCGCAGGCCGCCTGCCACCTCGCGCAGGGGTTCGAGCGGGAGGGCCGCGACGAGCAGGCCAGGGGCGCCTGGCAGGCCGTGCTCGGCGTCGGCACCGCCGCCTACGTGCCGCTCGCCCACCTTGCCCTCGCCCGGCTCGCCGTCCGCTCGGAGCACCTGGAGGAGGCGGAGAAGGAGTTCCGCGCCGCCATGGACACCGGCGCGCGGGGCGGCGACGAACGCGTCGGCGCGCAGGCCGCGGCCGAGCTCGCCGAGCTGATGATGGAGCACGGGGAGCCAGGAGCGGCCGCCGAGGTGCTCCTCGACGCCCTGGAGTTCGCGCCCGGAGACGAGGTGCCCGCGCTGCGGGTCCGGCTCGGCATCGCGCACCTGGAGCTGGCCTGCGCCGAGTTCGCCGAGAGCGTCGAGGGCGGGGCCGACGCGCAGACGAGCGCCCTGGCGATCGAGCTGCTCGCCCGCACGCTGCCGCTGCGCGGCCGCGACGAGGACGCGGGGCGGGTGTGGTCGTACGGGCTGGAGCACGAGGACGAGACCCTGGCCGCCGAGGTACGCCTGCGCTTCCACCGCGACACCTGACCCGCGGCTCCCTCCTCAGCCCGTCGCGGTCCTCCGAGAGGGTCAGGAGCGTCGCATGATCGCGACCGCGGCCGCCACGTTGATCACCACGATCGCCATCCAGGCCACCAGCAGCCCGGCTCCGCCCGCGCTGGCCGCCACCGCCGTCAGCGGCACGCCGATGCCCAGCGAGCCCAGAGCGATCGGGACCATCGGATGGCGGCGCGGGGCGGATCGTACGGGGTCGTGATGGTCCAGCTCGGCCCGCACCCGAGCGGCGATCGTGGCGTCGAGCCGCTCCACGAACGAGTCGATGAGCGCGCTCTCGTACTCCGGACCCAGATCTCGACGAGCGTCGAGCGTAGCCTGTAGATCATCCCGGAGGCGTTTGTCTGGCATAGAGGACATCATCCCTGCTGAGCGGCGCGCCGTCATCCGCCCTGAGGGCTAGGGGCCGCTCCTCCCCAGGTACGGTGCTGCCATGCAGGTGATGACCCCGAGAGGGCCGGCGCTGGTGGAGATCGACGAGGCCGCCGCGGACCCGCGGCTGCTGCTGGTGCTGACCCACGGCTCGGCCGGGAGCGTCGACGCTCCTGACCTGCTGGCCGTACGGGACGCCGCGCTCGCCGCCGGGGCCACCGTGGCCAGGGTGACGCAGGCGTTCAGGGTGGCGGGGGCGCGGGCGCCGGGCTCTCCGGCCAAGCAGGACGAGGCGTGGGAGATCGTCCTGGGCGAGCTGCGCGCCGGCCGGGAGCGGCTGCCCCTCGTGCAGGGCGGGCGGAGCAACGGGGCGCGGGTGGCGTGCCGCACGGCCAAGGCGGTCGGCGCGGCTGCCGTGGTGGCGCTGGCCTTCCCCCTGCACCCGCCGGGCAAGCCGGAACGTTCCCGCGCCGACGAGCTGCGGGGCGCCGGGGTGGACGTGCTGGTGGTGAACGGCGACCGCGACCCGTTCGGGATCCCCGACGCGGCGGACGCGGCACGGCTGGTCGTGCTGCCGGGGGAGAACCACGACCTCAAGCGCGACCCCGCCAAGGTGGGCGAGGTCGTCACCGACTGGATCATGCGCTACGCGGAGCCGTGACGGCGGCCTCCGTTACGCCCGGTGCGGCTCTGTGGCGCGGCACCGGGGCGGACCTGCCGCCACTCGCGCGGGGCGAGCGCGCCGCCGCTCGTGCGGCTGGTCGCTTGAGAGCCCGCCCCACTCGCGCGAGTTGCGGGCGGCTGCTCGCCTGAGGCGAGCCTGCCGCTGCTCGCGTGAGGGAAGCCCGCCACTACCGCCGCGGCCTCTGGGCGGCTCATGCGGCTCTTGGGTGGCCAGGGCGGTGGCCTCTAGGTGCGGGCGGGCCGGGTGTGGCTGCTCGCCGTGGTGGTCAGGCGGCACCGACCACGGGGCGGTGCGGGGCGATGGCGGTGCCGCTGGGCAGGAGCTCGCCGGTGTCCTCGAACAGGACGACTCCGTTGCAGAGCAAACTCCACCCCTGCTCGGGGTGGCAGGCGAGGGTGCGTGCCGCCTCGCGGTCCGGCGCCTCGGCATCCGGACAGGCCGGGTCGTGCGGGCACATCGGCGTGCCTCCGATATCTCGTAAGGGTTCGCTCCCGTTCTGGAGGGGCGGGAGCCTGCTCGGTAGTTGTGCTGGCAAGTGTGCGACGTATGTCACTCGTTCCGACATAGCCCGTTCGGACTGTTACAGGAGGATCCCCGGATCGTGTGACCTTCGACACAGCGTGCCTTATGCAGGATAACGGGCCAAGCGCGACACGCGCATCACGTTTGCAATCCCTTGAGAAGAGCGTCGAGTCCGCGCTCGAAGTCCAAATCGGCTCTTTCGTCCCGTCTGACCCATTCATCAACTTCCGGGTCGGCCCAGCCGGATTGCTGTACCTCGACCGCCACGCTCCCGAACACGAACGCCCGCAGCGCCCGCACGGCCTCCGCGGCGCTCTCCAGGCCCCCGTCGGCGAGCTGCTCGACCTGCTCCCTGATCGCGAGCGCCGTGGCGCCCTTGGGCGGCTTGGTCAGCGCCAGCGCCAGGACGCCCGGATGGTCGCGCAGCAGCTCCCTGCTGGCCCGGCACCACGCCTTGGCCGTCTCCTGCCAGGTGGGGCCCTGCTCGACGTGCACGGCCGTGACGTGCTCGGCCAGGGCGTCCATCAGCGCCTCCTTGCCCCGGGGCAGGTGGTGGTAGATGGCCATCGCCTCCACCTGGAGGGCGTCGCCCAGCCGGCGCATCGTGAGCCTGCGCAGGCCCTGGCTGTCGGCGATGTGGAGCGCGGCCTCGATGATGCGCTCGCGGGACAGGGGCACCGGCGGTCTCTTGGCGGGCATGGTGATCATCTTACTATGTAAAGGCGCTCGCTCCGGGGCGATTTCCGCCCGTGTCGCGCGACGGCGTACGCTAGGCGGTTGAACGAGTACCGACAGCTTTGAAAGGGCCGGGTCGATGGCGTTTTTCCGTCCGCGGGTGAGCCGGGAGGCAGAGGTCCGCTACCACGCGGACCAGGAGATCTCCAAGAGCTTCCCCGAGTTGCTCGACAAGGCCAGGCAGGCCGAGCAGACACTGCGTGAGCTGCGCGCCGCCGGGGCCGACGAGATCGAGCTGCTCGCGGCCGGGCGGGCGTTCGACAAGGCGCTCACCGAGGCCCTGAGGGCCGCCGAGGCGGGGCAGCGGGCCACGTTCGGGGTCAAGGCCTACGACGACCGGATCGCCCGCCGCAAGGCCAAGGCGACGCCGGCGGGGGCCATGTGGACGGCCGAGGTCGAGCGGCTGCGCACCCTCCGCGAGGACAACCGCCTGTGGGGCATCCCGCGCGTCCCGCGCCCGTTGCCCGCCACCGCCTGACCAGCCAGGCAACTCACCCGCCCCAGACGACGGCCCGCCCTCCGAGGGCGGCCCGTTCCGCGACAGCGCGCCGCGTGAGGCGGTGCATGCCATGTGTGGCGGTGCATGCCATGGCGGTGCATGCCACGTACGGCGCAGCGTGCCACGTGTGGGCGGTGCGTGCCAGTGAGGCGGCTCCCCGCAAGAGGGCGCGTCTCCTGCGGGTGTCCGCTCCGAGAGGAGGCGCCCTCGCCGCGGCGTGCCTTGGTGGGGGCGTGCCTCACGTGAGACGACGCGTCTCCTGAGGCGACGCGCCACGCCGCGCGCCGTGCCTCCTGCGAGGGCGCACCCGTGACGGCGCCGCGCCTCCTGCGAGGGGCGCGCCTGTGACGGTGGCACGCGCCCGTGTGGCGGTGTGCCCGTGACGGCGGCGCTCGCCCGTGTGACGGCGCGCCCGTGCGATTGCGTGGCTCCTGCGGTGACGCGCCTCCCAAGCAGTGTGCTGTCCCAGGTGAGGTGCCCTTGCCGTGGTGCGCCTCCGCGCGAACGGTGCGCCGTCCGGGACGAGGTGCTCTTGCTGCCGTGCGTCGTCTCCCTGCGACGGCGGACCCTCGAAAGACGAGAGCCCCGGCGCCGATGGGAGGTGCCGGGGGTCGCGTGTTTTCGGGCCCGGCCGAGGGGCCGGGCATGGGGTCAGCTGGCCCAGTCGAGCAGCGGACGGGTGTTGCTCGGGTGGCGGAGCTTGGACAGCGACTCCTTCTCGAGCTGCCGGATCCGCTCCCGGGTCAGCCCCAGGTGCTTGCCGATCTCGTCGAGGGTGTGCGGCTTGCCGTCCACCAGGCCGAAGCGCAGCGCCATGATCTTCGACTCGCGGGGCGAGAGGTTGTCGAGCACGCCCCGGAGCTGGTCGCCCAGGAGCTGGCGGTCGACGATCTCGGACGCCTCGGGGGAGTCGACGTCCTCGATGAGGTCGCCGATCGTGGTCTCGCCGTCCTCGCCGATCGTCGCGTTCAGCGAGATGGGCTGGCGGCTGGTGCGCAGCAGCTCCTCGATCTGGTCGGGGGTCTTGTCGAGCTCGACGGCCAGTTCCTCGGGCGTGGGCTCGCGGCCGAGGCGCTGGTGCATGTCGCGCTCGACCCGCGACAGCTTGGAGAGCATCTCCAGGACGTGCACGGGCAGCCGGATCGTGCGGGCCGAGTCGGCGAAGCCGCGCTGGATGGCCTGCCTGATCCACCACATGGCGTACGTGGAGAACTTGAAGCCCTTGGTGTAGTCGAACTTCTCCACGGCCCTGATCAGCCCGAGGTTGCCCTCCTGGACGACGTCCAGCAGCGACATGCCGCGGTCGGTGTACTTCTTGGCGACCGAGACCACGAGCCGCAGGTTGGCCTCCAGCATGTGGTCCTTGGCCTGCCGGCCGTCCTCGACCACGAGGTGCAGGTCCTCCTGGACGGACGGGGGCAGGTCGGGCTGGGTCTCCAGCTTGTACTCGGCGTACAGTCCGGCCTCGATGCGCCGGGCCAGCTCGACCTCCTGGGCGGCGGTGAGCAGGGTGCGGCGGCCGATGGACTTGAGGTAGGTGTGCACGGAGTCGCCCATGACGGACTGCGTGTCGTCGAGGTCGAGCGGCTCGTTGTCCAGCTCCGCGTCCTCGCTCAGGACGAGGTCGTCGGGGACGTCCTCCTCGTGCTCGGGCTTGGCCTCGGGCGGCGTCACGGCCTTGGCGGCGGCGGCGGTTCCGCTGGGAGCGGAGGTTTTTGCCTCGCCGGCCTTGCGGCCGGTAGTCTTTGCCCGCGAGGTCGTCTTCTTGGCGGTGGCCGGCTTCTTCTGGGTCTTCTTCGGGGCGGTGGTGCTGAGAGACGGCTCGTTCTCGGCGGCCAGGCTCACGCCGGCCTCTGACAGCTCACGCAGGATCGTGCGGCCTTCAGAGGGGCTGATGCCGGCCTCGGCGAATGCGTCACGCAGCTCCGCCAGAGAAAGGTGACCCTGGGCTCGCCCTCGTTCAATCAGCTGGTCGAGAGTTGCGGGTGGGGTCGCCACGGCGGTTCTGGGCATGAGGACACCTCCTCCGTACGGAGTGGAAGCGATCAGGCAGGTTGTGGTGGGGCGGTTTCGCGTCCGCACGGCGCACCAGTATCAATAACGCCAATCGCCGTCATTTGTTCCCGTACGCCCCTGCGAGATGAAAAAGGGGCGGTTCGCCCCTTGTGCGGAACCACCCCTGCGGCAGGTCTATTCCGCGGGCTCGGCCTGTCCGGACACGGTGCCGCCAGGGCCGGACTCGACCTGCTCGGGCCCGACCTCGAACTGGCCGGGCGTCACTTCGGGCATCGGCATGGGCTCGGCGTCCTCCATCCGCTCGTCGGTCCAGTAGTCGATGACCTCGCGCGGGTCGGGGTTGACCTCGGTGGAGACCACGAGGCCGTCGTCGCTGGTGCTCTTGGGGGCCGGGGCCTGCTGCTCACCGGACGGCGACGCCTTCTCCACCACGGCTCGGGTCTCCCTCGCGACCTGGTCGAGCTTGCCCGCCGAGGCGGCCGCCGCGACTGAGGCGCCCCCGACGACGATGACGCCGACGACGGCCGCGGATGCCCACATCTTGCGGGTCTGGTCCATGAAGGCTCCCTCCTTCTCCCCAATATGACGCAGCCGCAACTCGTCAGGTTCCTGCTCTCAGCCGTACCAGATCGGTCTTGCCGTTGGGCAGCAGGGGCAGTGCGGGGACGAGCCGCAGGTCGCGCGGGGCGGCGTGAGGGGGAAGCCTATCGCGGCAGTACGCCCTCAATTGCTCAAGCGTGGGCGGTGTGTCGGGGTTGGCGGGCACGACGACGGCCGTGACCAGCTCGCCCCATTCGCGGTCCGGGGCGCCGATCACGGCCGCGTCGGCGACCTCCGGGTGGGTGCGCAGCACGTCGGTCACAGCGCCGGCCACGACCTTCTCGCCGCCGGTGTTGATGACGTCGTCGGCCCGGCCCAGCACGCGCAGCCGGCCCTCGCGCAGCTCGCCGAGGTCGGAGGTGACGAACCAGCCGCCGTCGAGCGGGGCGGCGGGCACGCCGAAGCGGTAACCGGAGAACAGCACCGGGCCCGCGATCCTGATCAGGCCGTCCTCGCCGATCTTGACGTCCACGCCGTCGAGGGGCCGCCCGTCGTACACGCAGCCGCCGCTCGTCTCGCTCGACCCGTACGTGGTCACGATGCGCGCGCCCCGCTCCCTGGCCCGTTCCAGCAGGCCGGGAGGGGCGGCGGCGCCGCCGAGCACGATCGTCCTGAACACCGACAGGTCGGCCCCCGCCTCCACCAGCCGGTGCAGCTGGGTGGGCACGAGGGAGACGTGGTCGGCGCCCGAGCGCAGCACCGCGCCGGGGTCGAACGCCGGATGGATGATCGGCTCGCTGCCGGACAGCAGGGCGCGTACCAGGACCTGGAGGCCGGAGACGTGCGCGACGGGCAGGCAGCACAGCCAGCGCTCACCCTCGGCGGCCTCGACGCGGCGCAGCGAGGCGGCCGCCGAGGCGCGCAGGGCGGCGGCGGAGAGCAGCACGCCCTTGGGCGCGCCGGTGCTGCCGCTGGTGGCGATCACCACCGCCACGTCGCCGGGCACGCCCTCGCCGCCGTCGAGCGGGACGCCGCCGGCGTGCGTGGGACGCAGGGCGGCCACCGCGGCGCCGGCGTGGCCGGGGGACAGGGGGAGGACCGCGGGCCCGTCACCGGACAGGGCGTCGCGCACGGCCGCGAACAGGGCGGGGCCCGGAGGCTGCACAATGGCATGCAGCGGACGGTCCGGATGCGACGGGTTCCTCCACATGCTCGTAAGGTTAATGGCGACAGGTCGGACAGCGGCGCAGGGGAGGGTCGTGACGCGTTCTCCCGTGGCTCCAGCGGGTCCCAGAGTCTTCAGGATCCCGATGCGCACGCGGTTCCGGGGGCAGACCGTCAGGGAAGGGGTGCTGCTGCACGGCCCGGCGGGATGGGGCGAGTTCTCGCCGTTCCCCGAGTACGGCCCGCGCGAGAGCGCCCGGTGGCTGGCGTGCGCGCGCGAGGCGGCCTTCGAGGGCTGGCCCGAGCCGGTGCGCGACAGCGTGCCGGTCAACGCGACCGTCCCCGCGGTCGACCCGGAGTCGGCCCACGAGATCGTGCGCCGCTCGGGCTGCGCCACGGCCAAGGTCAAGGTGGCCGAGCGGGGGCAGACGTTCGACGACGACCTCGCCAGGGTCGAGGCCGTCCGCGACGCGCTCGGCCCCTCGGGGCGGCTGCGCGTCGACGCCAACGGCGCCTGGGAGCCCGGCGAGGCCGTGCGCAGGCTCAAGCGGCTCGACCGCTTCGACCTGGAGTACGCCGAGCAGCCGTGCGCCACGCTCGACGAGCTGGCGGCCGTGCGGCGGGCCTGCGACGTGCCGATCGCGGCCGACGAGTCGATCCGCCGCGCCGACGACCCGCTGCGGGTGCGGGCGGCCGAGGCCGCCGACATCGCCGTGGTCAAGGTGCAGCCGCTCGGCGGGGTGCGGGCCGCGCTGCGCGTGGTGGAGGCGTGCGGGCTGCCTGCCGTGGTGTCCAGCGCCGTCGAGACGTCGGTGGGGCTCGCGGCCGGGTTAGCGCTGGCGGCGGCGCTGCCGGCGCTGCCGTACGCGTGCGGGCTCGGCACGGTGTCGCTGCTGTCGGGCGACGTGGTGGCGGACCCGCTGGTGCCGGTGGACGGCCGGCTGGCGGTCAGGCGCCCCTCGGTAGATTTTCAGCATTTGTCGGCTTTTGAGATTGAATCTCCCCAGTGGCTTCGCCGGATGCAGGAGGCCTCACGTTGAACCCCGCTACCGCGCTGGCCACCGTACTGGTCGACGAGCTGGTGCGCTGCGGCCTGACCGACGTGGTGCTGGCCCCCGGCTCCCGCTCCGCCCCGCTCGCGCTCGCCCTGCACGCCGAGTCCCGGGTCCGCCTGCACGTACGCGTGGACGAGCGCTCCGCCTCCTACCTCGCCCTCGGCCTTGCCAAGCGCTCCGAGCGGCCCGTCGCGCTGATCTGCTCCTCCGGCACCGCCACCGCGAACTTCCACCCGGCCGTCATCGAGGCCGGCGAATCGGGCGTACCGCTGCTCGTGCTCACCGCCGACCGCCCGCCCGAGCTGCGCGGCACCGGCGCCAACCAGACGATCGACCAGATCAAGCTGTTCGGCACCGCCACCCGCTGGTTCGCCGAGGTCGGCGTGCCCGAGGACCGTCCCGGGCAGGTCGCCTACTGGCGTTCCCTGGCCTGCCGCGCCTACCAGCGCGCCGCCGGTGCCGGCAACCCCGGCCCCGTGCACCTCAACCTCGCCTTCCGCGAGCCGCTGATCCCCGACGGCGACACCGGCTGGTGCGAACCGCTCGACGGCGGCGTCTCCGGGCCGTGGGTGCGCGCCCGCGTCGCGCCCCCGCCCATCGCCCTGCACATCCCGCCCACCAGGCGCGGCGTCCTCGTCGTCGGCGACGGCGCCGCCAACGTGCGCCGCTACGTCGCCGCCGCCGGCATGGCCGGCTGGCCCGTGCTGTCCGAGCCGAACGGCGGCGCCCGCTACGGCGACCACGCCATCTCCACCTACCACTACCTGCTCAGCACGCCCGAGTTCGCCGACACGCACCGGCCCGACGTCGTCGTCACCCTCGGCCGGCCCGGCCTGTCACGGCCGCTGCTGTCGTGGCTGCGGCGGGCCGAGGAGCACATCGTCGTCGCCCCCGACCTCGACCGCTGGCCCGACCCCACCCGCTCCGCCACCCAGGTCGCCCAGGCCGTCGAGATCCCCGTCGCCTCCGGCGACGACTCCTGGCTGCACGCCTGGCGCCAGGCCGACCTCGCCGTCCGCGCCGCCATGGACGAGGTCCTCGACCTGTCCGGCACCAGCGAGCCGCGCCTGGCCAGAGACCTCGTCGACGCCCTGCCCAACGGCGCCCTGCTGTTCTGCGGCTCCTCCATGCCCATCCGCGACCTCGACCAGGCCATGCGGCCCCGGCGCGGCATCCGCCTCATGGCCAACCGCGGCGCCTCCGGCATCGACGGGCTCGTCTCCACCGCCATGGGGGCCGCCCTGGCGCACAACGGGCCGTCGTACGCGCTGCTCGGCGACCTGTCGTTCCTGCACGACCAGAACGGGCTCATCCTCGGGCCCCGCGAGCCGCGGCCCGACATCTGCTACGTCGTCGTCAACAACGACGGGGGCGGCATCTTCTCGCTGCTGCCGCAGGCCGCCGTCCGGGATCCGTTCGAGCGGGTCTTCGGGACGCCGCACGGGGTGGACCTCGGGTACGTGGCCGCCGCCACGGGCACGCCGTACACGCTGGTGGGGGACATCGGCGACCTGCCGAAGGCGTTGCGCGGGGAAGGGCCCCGGATCGTGGAGGTGCGGACGGACCGGGAGGAGAACGTGCTGGTGCACGCCCGGCTCCGGGATGCGGCCCAGGACGCCGTCCGCTCCTACCTCGCCACCTGACGCGGCCCGCCCACCCCTCCCGGCCCACCGCCTGCGCCCGCCCTTCGGCCCCACCCACCTGGGACTCCTGGCATCGCCTCTGGCATGGCCTCCCGGCGGGGCCTCCCGCCTGGGCCTTCCGCCTCGGCCCGGTACCGGCGGCTTCACCTGCCCCGGCGGGCTCTCTCGTGGCGCCGGGTCGGCGGGGTGGTGTGCGGCGGAGTCCGGCGCGAAGTGGTCGGCGCGTCGAGGGCGGGTCGCGGGCGAGGGATCAGCGGCCGAGGGCGTCCAGGAGGCGGTTGAGCGGGCTGTCCAGGCCGTAGCGGTCGGCGAGGCGGACGAGTGCCTCCGGGTCGCGGGGCTTGGCGGGCAGGGTCAGGTCCACGTCGGGGAGCGGCGCGTCCGGGGCGACCTTGACGACCGCGGGCGCCGCGGCCAGGTAGTCGCGGGCGGCGGCCAGGCGGGTGCGGCTGCCCGCGGGGAAGCCGTCCGTGACGCCCGCGTCGAGGGCCTCCAGCAGGGCGGGCAGCGAGCCGAAGCGGGTGATGAGGGCGGCGGCGGTCTTCTCGCCGACCCCGGGCACGCCCGGCAGCCCGTCGCTGGGGTCGCCGCGCAGGGTGGCGAAGTCGGCGTAGGCGCGGCCCGGCACGCCGTACTTGGCGGTGACGAACGCCTCGTCCACGATCTGCAGGTTGCGGATGCCGCGCGCGGTGTAGAGGACGCGCACGGGACGGGAGTCGTCCACGAGCTGGAACAGGTCGCGGTCGCCGGTCACGATGTCGACGGCGCCGTCGCCGGCCCGGTGGGTGAGGGTGCCGATCACGTCGTCGGCCTCGTAGCCGGGCGACTCGAGGCGGGCGATGCCGAGGGCGTCGAGCACGTTCTGGATGACCGCGATCTGCGGGACGAGCGCCTCCGGCACCTCCTCGGTGTCGCCGTGCGCGACGCGGTGCGCCTTGTACGTCGGGATCGCCGCCACCCGGAACGCGGGCCGCCAGTCGGCGTCCATGGTGGCCGCCAGCGCCGCGGGCTGGTGCTGGCGCACGAGGGTGGCGATCATGTCGATGAGCCCGCGTACCGCGTTGACCGGCGAGCCGTCGGGAGCCTTGATCGACTCCGGGATGCCGAAGAAGGCGCGGAAGTAGAGGGACGGGGTGTCCAGAAGCATCAGCACCCGTCCATGGTGGCACTTCCCGCAGGCCGGCGGGCCCCCTCAGCCGGCCGCCTCAGCCCGGCCGTCTCTCTGGCCGCCTCAGCCCGGCCCCCTCACTCGGGCCCGCCCAGCACCCCCACCGCCAGCAGGCAGGCGTCGTCCTCCGGGTTGGGGCCGCCGATGTCGGCGAGCAGGCGGTCGAGCCCGCCGTCCAGGTCGTGGCCCTCCAGCTTGCGCGCGGCCGACATGGCCAGGTCGAGGCCCACGTCGATGTCGCGGGTGCGCCGCTCCACCAGCCCGTCGGTGAACATCAGCAGCAGGTCGCCCGGCTGCAGCCGGGTGGTCGCCAGCTCGTACGGGCTGCCGGACGCCGCCCCCAGCAGCACGCCCCTGGGCTGCGGAAGCTGGCTGGCCACGCCGTCGCGCACCAGGATGGGCGACAGGTTGCCCGCCTGGCCCCACGCGAACACCCGCGTCCGCGGGTCGAAGTGGCCGATGATCGCGGTGGCGGTGGTGTCCTTGAGCTGGTGCAGGACGAGCTCGTTCAGCCAGTCGAGCAGCCGGTTGGCGGCCTGCCCCGTCATGGCGAGGCCGACGAGGGCGTGGCGGAGCTGGGCCATGCGGGAGATCGCGGGCAGGCCGTGGCCGGAGACGTCCCCGATGGCGAGGAGTTGGCGGCCGTCCGGGGCGGGCGCGGCCTCGAACCAGTCGCCGCCCAGGTTCGCGGTCTTCTCCGCCGGTACGTACCGGACCGCGATCCTCGTCCGCGGCAGGTCGAGGCAGCCGTCCGGCTCGGGCAGGATCGCCTCGCGCAGCGCGAGCATGACGTGGCGGTCCTCGGCGGCCCGCTCGCGGGCCTCCAGGAGCTGGCGGCGCGACTCCGAGACCATGCGCTCGGCGCGGCGGCGGCCGGTGATGTCCTGGATGACGCCGTGCATGCCGATCGTGCCCTCCGGCCCCGTCAGCGGCTCCAGGACGACGCGCAGGTCACGCAGGTCGGCGGAGCCGGGCCCGCGGCGGATGCGGAACTCCGCCTGCACCGGCTCGACGCTCTGCATGACCGACCACATCAGGCGGTCGAGCGTGGCCACGTCGCCGGGCTCGACGTGCTCGGCCAGGTCGGGCAGGGCGATGGGGCCCTCGCCCGGGTCGCGGCCGAAGATCACGTACACCTGGTCCGACCAGATCGTCTCCCCTGTGTGCAGGTGCCATTCGGCCCAGCCCATGTTGCCGAGCCGCTGGGCGTGTGCCAGCCGTACGGCGAGCATCTCGGCGTCGCTCTCGTGCCCGAGCAGCTCGGCCGCGCCTATGACGTCGACCATGTGTCTCACTCTCGACGCGCGATGGAATCCGACAATTGGCCCCACACTACGTGATCGATCGTGAACGGTGTGTAGTGGAGGCTTGGTACATGGTGCGATTTTCCGTGGATTTTAGGAGCGGATTTTGGGCGTCCCGTCCGGAGTAGATTGAGCCTGTGACGTCCTCAGACCTGTATCCCGTGTCCCGTCTCGCCGCCGTCCAGGAGGCCACCGCCAAGGCCGGCCTCGACGCCCTGCTGCTCACGCCCGGCCCCGATTTGCGTTACGTCAGCGGCTACGACGCCAAGCCGCTGGAGCGGCTGACGTGCCTCGTGGTGCCCGCGTCCGGGGAGGCGTACATGATGGTGCCCCGCCTGGAGCTGCCCGCCGCGCAGGCGTCGCCCGCCTCGCGGCTGGGGCTGGAGTTCGTGGCGTGGGACGAGACCGACGACCCGTACGCGATCGCGGCGGCGCGCCTCGGCCGGGTCGGCAAGGTGGGGCTGGCCGACCGGATGTGGGCCATGTCGTCGCTGCGCTTCCGCGAGGTGCTGCCCGAGGCCGAGCAGGTGCTGGCCGGCAGCGTCCTGCGGGAGCTGCGCATGCGCAAGTCGCCCGCCGAGGCGGCGGCGCTGCGCGAGGCCGGGCAGGCCATCGACGCCGTGCACCGGCAGGTGCCCGAGTTCCTGCGGGCCGGGCGCACCGAGCGCGAGGTGGCCCGGGACATCACCGAGGCGATCCTCGCCTCCGGGCACCAGACGGTCGACTTCGTGATCGTCGCCTCCGGCCCCAACGGCGCCAGCCCCCACCACGACGTGTCCGACCGCGTCATCCAGGCGGGCGAGCCGGTCGTCGTCGACATCGGCGGCCAGCTCCACAACGGCTACTGCTCCGACTCCACCCGCACCTACAGCGTGGGCGAGCCGCCGGCCGAGTTCGCCGCCTACTACGAGGTGCTGCGCCAGGCCCAGGAGGCGGCCTGCGCGGCGGTGCGGCCCGGGGTGTCGTGCGAGTCCATCGACGCCGCCGCCCGCCGCATCATCGCCGACGCCGGCTACGGCGAGTACTTCATCCACCGCACCGGGCACGGCATCGGCATCGAGACGCACGAGGAGCCGTACATCGTGGCCGGCAACGGCGAGCCGCTGGAGCCCGGGTTCGCGTTCTCGGTGGAGCCCGGCATCTACCTGCCGGGGCGGCACGGGGCCCGGATCGAGGACATCGTGGTGTGCACCGAGAGCGGTGGCGAGCGGATGAACGAGACGCCGCGCGAGCTGGTGATCGTCTAGACCCTGGGCGGCACGCCACGCCTGCACCCCGGACGCGCCCCTACTCGGCGCGTCCGCGCCGTCCGGACCTGGCCCTGTCGCGAACGCCGCCGGCGGGATGCGGGCATGGGGGGCGGGGTGCGGGCGTGTTGGGGGCGTGGCGCGCGGGCGGGGTGGGCGGCTGTGGCACAGTCGCTGTCATGTTCGCGGAGATCACGTTCGCCACCAGGCCCGGCCCGGAGCGGCCCAACGAGGACCTGGTGATCGCCGGGCCGTCCTGGATCATCGTCCTCGACGGGGCCACCGCCGCGGCCGGGGTCGACAGCGGCTGCGTGCACGACGTCGCCTGGCTGGTGGGGCGGCTCGGGGGAGCGCTGGCCGCCCGCCTCGCCGCCGACGACGGGGCGTCCCTGGCGGCGGTGCTGGAGTCGGCCATCGAGGAGACCCGGGCGGCGCACGGCGGAGCCTGCGACCTCGGCAACCCCGACTCGCCGTCCGCGACGGTCGCCCTCGTGCGGGCCCGCGCGCGGGTCGAGTACCTCGTGCTGGGCGACTCGACGGTGGCGCTCGCGCGGGCGGACGGCACGGCCGAGGCGGTGAGCGACGACCGGCTGGAACGGCTGCCGGGCGGGCGGCCGTACAGCCTGGAGCTGGTCCGGCGGATGCGGAACGCGCCCGGCGGGTTCTGGGTGGCGGGCGCCCGGCCCGAGGCGGCCAGGCAGAGCGTCACCGGCGAGCTGGACGCCGGCGAGGTGCGCGGGGTCGGGGTGTGCACCGACGGGGTGACGCGGCTGTGCGACTGGTACGGGTGGAGCTGGGAGTGCCTCCTCGACGTACTGGCCGGGCGCGGCCCGGAGGCGGTGATCGGGGCCGTGCGGGAGCTGGAGGCGGCGCGCGGGCCGGCGCGCGGCAAGCGTCACGACGACGCCACCGCCGTGTGGGGCCGGCTGCCGCACTGAAATCACGCCCCTCCCGGCCTGAGGTGCGGTCCGACGTGTATCAGGCGCGGTCTCCGCCACTCTGGGATTCTGAGGGCCGGCGGAGGGAGGGCGCATGTTCGTCGGCAGAACGGCGGAGCTCGCCTCACTGCGCGCGGAACTGCGCGCGGCAGGCACAGGAGCCGCCAGGAGGGCCGTGGTCGAAGGACCCGAGGGCATCGGCAAGACCGCGCTCATCCACCACGCGCTCGGCGGGGAGGCGAGCGTGCGGGTGCTGGCGGTGAGCGGCGAGGAGAGCGAACGGGAGCTCCGGCTCGGCGTCATACGCCAGCTCATGGACGAGGCGGCCCTGCTGGACTCCGGAACGAGCGAGGCTCCGGGCGGAGAAACCGGCGCGGCGGACCATCGGCCGATCGGCGGGATGGATACAGCCGGTCGGCGTCCGGTCGAGGGGCCGGATGCGGCACCTGGGCTCGCCGCATGGGGGAGCGGGACGGCGCACGAGGTGGATCCGTGCGTGGCCGGGCACGCGGTGTGCGACCTCGTCGCCCGCCTGTCGGCGCTCGGGACGCTGGCGGTGGTCGTCGACGACGCGCAATGGGTGGACAGGGCGTCGCTGCGGGCCCTCAGCTACGTGCTGCGGCACCTGCGGGCCGGTCGCGTGCTCGTCCTGGTGGCGTGCCGCGACCTGGCCGACCCGTGGCTGCCCGACGGCCTGCGGCGGCTGCTCGCCGCCGACGGCACGCTGCTCGTCACGCTCGACGGCCTGAGCCCCGCCGACCTGGCCGAACTCGCCACCGACCCCACCCTGACGGCCGGACATCGAGGACTCGGGACGTACGCGTCGCTCACGGGCACGCCGCCGGAAGTACCACGGCCTGAGGCGCCGCGACCGGACACGCCGCGACCGGAGCCGCTGCGATCGAACGGGACGCGAGCGGAGCCGCTGCGGTCGAACGGGACGCGGCCCGCGGGTGTGGTGGAGGCGGCGAGGCGGTTGCGGGAGCACACGCTGGGCAACCCGCTGCACGCCCGCGCCCTGCTCGCCGTCCTGCCGCCGGCGGTGCTCGCCGACCCCGGCGTGCGGCTGCCAGCGCCCGAGAGCTATCGGCGGCCCTTCGCCCGCCGCCTGCACGACTGCGCCCCCGCCACGCGGAGGCTGGTCGAGGCCTGTGCCGTCATGGGCGGGCCGTGCCCGCTGCGCGTGGCGGCGGCCGTGGCGACGGGGATCGACGAGCCGCTGAACACGCTGGAAGAAGCCGTCGCGGCCGGGCTGCTGCGCGAGCTGCCCGGCCGCCTGGTCGACTTCCCTGAGCCGCTGGCCAGGGCCGCCGCCTACGACGGCATCGGCGCGGGCGCGCGGGCGCGGCTGCACCTGGCCGCCTCCCGGCTGGCCGACGACGACGGCGGGGCGGCGCTGCGGCACCGGGCCGCCGCGGCGGACGGGCCGGACGAGGCGCTGGCGGAGGAGCTGGCGGGGTTCGCGGCCAAGGCGGCGCAGCACGGGCTGTGGCAGGAGGCCGCCGCCCACCTGGAGCTGGCCGCCGGTCTCACCGAGTCGCCGGGGCGGCGTGACGAGCTGCGCACGGCCGTTCTGGAGCACGTCCTCGTCGGGGGCGACGTGATCCGCGCGGCCGAGCTCGCCGCCGCGCGCAACGCCGACCCGCGGCCGGTGCGCCGGTACGTGCTGGGCCGGCTCGCGCTGGCCGCCGGGCGCTTCGACGAGGCGTCCGAGCTGCTGGGCGAGGCGTGGCGGAACGCGGAGCCCGGGTTCGCCGCCGACGTGGCGGAGCAGCTCGCCTGGCTGCACCTGGTCACCGGGAACCGGGCGGAGTCGGCGCACTGGGCGCGCCTGTCGATCGAGCAGCCCATCGCGGGGCCGGTCGCCAGGCCGTACGACGTGCTGGCGCTGGGCGGGGCACCCGGCGCCGGCGCGCCCTCCGGCAGCCTCGCCGAAGCCGTGGCGCACCTGGCCCTCGACGAGGCGGGCCAGGCGTGCGCCGTGCTGAAACGGGCCGTGACCGCCGCGGGCGCGGCGGGGCTGCCGCACCACCGGCTGCTGGCCACGGCGCTGCTGGCGGTCGCCGAGCACGAGCTGGCGCGCTGGGACGAGGCCGTGGCGCACGCGGAGTCGGCCCTGGCGGAGGCGTTCGCGCTGGGGCAGCGCTGGCTGCTGCCGCTCCTCGACGCGGCCTGCGTGGCGCCGCTGGAAGCCAAGGGCGAGCACGAACGCGCCCTCGCTCACGCGGTGGCGGCCGTCTCGGCGGCCCGGGGCATGCGGCACGCGATGGGCGAGCGGCAGGCGGACCTAGCCATGGCCCTGCTCGGCGCGGCCGACCTCCCGGCCGGGGTCTCGTGCCCGGGCGCCGGCGCTTTCGTCCCGGATCCGCGCCCCGCCAGGGTGGAGGCGCTGGTCGCCGACGGCCGCCTGGAGGAGGCGGAGCGAGCACTGGAAGCGTACGACCAGGACCGGCCTGGAGGGGACGGGCGGCTGGATCCCCCCGACCAGGGCCGGCCGGACGGGGGCGGGCGGCTGGAGGCGAATGACGCCGCTGAGCCGGGCAGCGGGCGGCTGGGCGAGCGGGGCCGCGACGGGTCTGGAGAGCGGCGGCGCAGGCAGGCGGAGCGGGTCAGGCTCGGTGGGCTGGTCCTGGCGGCGCGGAACGTTCCAACCGAGGCCGAGGAGGCGTTCGGGTGCGCGTTGAAGCTGGTCGAGGAGGGCGTGTGCCCCCTGGAGGAGGCGCGGACGCTGCTGGACCTGGGCAGGCTGCTGCGCCGCACCGGCAGGCGCAGGGCGGCGGCCGAGCGGCTGGGGGCGGCACGGGCGATCTTCGACCGGCTGGGGGCACGCCCGCTGGCGGAGCGGTGCGCGCAGGAGCTGGAGGCGTGCGGGCTGGAGCCGCCGGCGACGGTCCGGCTCGGGCTCACCCCGCAGGAGCTCAGCACGGCCACGCTGGTCGCGGGCGGGCTGACGAACCGGCAGATCGCCAGGGAGCTGCTGATCAGCGTGAAGACGGTCGAGTACCACCTGGGCAAGATCTACACGAAGCTGGGCATCGGGTCGCGGGTGGCGCTGGCCGCCAAGCTGGCCGCGTACGGGCCGGAGGTGTCGTTCCCGGCGGGCGAAGCAGACTGATCGGTCACTCAGCTGATACCTTGATCGGTAGATCACGATCATGAAACAATTGCCCCACAGGTGTGTATCCGGGTATGGGGGGACGTCGCCGATGGTCCGCGAGCCGATCGAGCGGCCCAGGATGCGGGACGCGTAGGGATGCGCGACGGCGAGCTGGACGAGGCGTTCGAGGTCGGCAGGACGTGCGCGCTGGCCGCGGAGTGCGGCAGGGATCTGCGGCGGTGCGCCCAGATGTACGCCGGCCTGTTCCCGGGTGCGGCTTTCGGCGCCGACTTCTTCAGCTCGCTGACCCTGGCGACCGCCTTCAGTGCCCCGTGGGTCCGTGCGGACCGGCTGAAGGTGGCCAACAGGGCGGCCCTGTGGGTGACGGCGGTGGAGCGGCTCGTCGATCGCGCCGCGGCCACCCGGGAGCAGGTCGAGCGCCTGACGAGGGAGTGCCTGTCGGTCGCGGAGGGCGCGGTGCCGCGCTCGCCGGCCACGCGGTTCCTGGCGGACCTGCGCGACGAGCTGGCCACCACCGGCGACTTCGGCGACCTGCGGGGCGTCTGGCGCGACCAGCTCGACCGGACGCTGGCGGGCATGGCCACGGCCTGGGTGTGGCGCGACACGAACACGGTGCCCACCCTGGCCCGCTACGTGGACAACGCCGACAGCCGCGGCTCGTGCTTCGTGGACCTGTCGCACTGGATCTACACCGCCGACGACTGGGCCAGGGCCCACCTGGAGGAGCTGTGCGCGGTCAGCCGGCAGGTGCAGCGTTACCTGCACCTGCTCGGCGACGTCGCCTCCTACCGCAGGGATCTGAGCTGGGGCGATCTGAACGTGCTCGCGCTGGGCGTGGACAGCGTGGACGTGGCGGCCGCGATGGCGGAGCTGGCGCGGGCGGCGGAGCGGCGTATCGGGCCGGTGTGCGCACACAGCCCGCGTACGGCTTCCTACCTGCGCAGACGCCTCGGTTTCCAGGCGGGTGTCACCGGTATTTCGGACTACCAGCGGGTTACCTAAAGGACTCGTCTGATTCCATGACAGACAAACTTGACACCAACCTTGTTAGATCCGCGAAAAAAGTGGCTTGAGGCGACAAACCGTGACATTTTGTTTCTTGTAAAAGATTGCGGCTTGAGTGGAAAATGTGGCGTTGCTAGGGTGTCTCGATGCCAGGCATGTGGATCGACCCCTCTCAGGCGAACCTTGACAGGTGCCACTGACCGGCACCTCAGGGGCGGGGCCGCGCATGCGCGGGATAGGTACGGGCGGTGCTGGATGGAATTCGGTCGCATAGACCGTTGGCGGCTGCCGACCGCGATCAAGATCTTGATCGCGGGGGGATTCGGTGCGGGCAAGACCACGATGGTCGGCGCCGTGTCGGAGACCAGGCCTCTCCGTACGGAAGAGGCGCTCACCCAGGCGGGCACCCACGTCGACGACCTGTCCGGCGTCGAGCGCAAGCTCACCACCACCGTCGCGATGGACTTCGGCCGCATCACGATCCGCAACGACTACATGCTCTACCTGTTCGGCACCCCGGGCCAGGAGCGCTTCTTCTTCGTGTGGGACGAGCTGGCCATGGGCGCGCTGGGCGCGGTCGTGCTGGCCGACACCCGGCGGCTGGACGACTGCTTCCCCTCCGTCGACTACTTCGAGAAGCGCGACCAGCCGTTCATCGTGGCCCTGAACTGCTTCGACGGCGTCTCGCCCTTCACCGTCGGCGAGGTGCGCTCGGCGATCGGCCTGGAGCCGGACATCCCGATCGTGCGCTGCGACGCGCGCCGCCGCGACTCCGGCAGGGAGGTGCTCATCACCCTGGTCGAGCACGCGATGCGCAGAGGAGCCTCCCCGGTCGGGACCATGTCGTGACCATGACCGGCTACCTTTGATGCGATGGAGGAGATCGACCGCCGGATCGTCACGCTGCTGGCCCGCGACGGCCGCATGAGCTTCACCGACCTCGCCCGGGAGACCGGGCTGTCCGTGTCGGCGGTGCACCAGCGCGTACGCCGCCTGGAGAAGCGCGGGGTCGTGCGCGGCTACGCCGCGATCATCGACCACGACGCCGTGGGGCTGCCGCTGACGGCGTTCGTGTCGATCAAGCCGATCGACCCGGCCGCGCCCGACGACGCGCCCGAGCGGCTGGCACACCTGGCCGCCATCGAGGCGTGCCACAGCGTGGCCGGCGACGAGAGCTACATCCTCAAGGTGCGGGTGGCCTCCCCGGCCGCGCTGGAAGACCTGCTGCAGCAGATCAGGGCCTCGGCCAACGTCTCGACCCGCACCACGGTCGTGCTGAGCACCCCCTACGAGCACCGCGCGCCCAACGTCGACCCCGACGGCGCGGACCCGTCCGGCGAGCCCGACGGCCCGGCCTGACCGCACGGCGACTCATCCCGGCGCGCACCCGTCCGGTGGCCCTCGCCTGACCGCGCGGCGACTCATCCCGGCGCGCACCCGTCCGGTGGCCCTCGCCTGACCGCGCGGCGACTCATCCCGGCGCGCACCCGTCCGGTGGCCCTCGCCTGACCGCGCGGCGACTCATCCCGGCGCGCCGGTGAGGTAGCAGGAGCGCAGGCGCGCCAGGGCGGCCTTCCCGGCGCCCAGCCGCTCCAGCCCCAGCAGCCCCGCCCCCATGACGGGCGGCAGCCGCGCCACCACGAGCCGCGCGAGCGGCGCCCGTCGCGCGAACAGCTCGTCCAGCAGCCCGGTCAGCAGCGGGTCCCCGGCCGTCAGCAGCCCGCCGCCCAGCACCACCTCGGCCGGCGTCCCGAGCAGGCCGAGCCGCCGCAGGCACACCTCGGCCAGCACCGTCACCTCCTCCGCCTGCCGCTCCACCAGCGCCGTGGCCACCGCGTCGCCGTCACGGGCCGCCGCGAGCACGCCGGGCGACAGCTCGTGCAGGCTCTCCTCGTCGATCCGGCCGAAGTGCAGGCCCAGCACGACCTCCTCCACGGTCGCGGCGCCGAAGTGGGCGGCCACCAGCCCGGCCAGCGCGGTCGGCGCGCCCCTGCCGTCCTCGGCGCGGGCCGCGTGCCACAGCGCCTCCGCGCCCAGCCCCTGCCCGCCGCCCCAGTCGCCGCTGATGCGGCCGAGCGCGGGAAAGCGGGCGACGGCGCCGGTGGGGGAGACGCCGACCGCGTTGATGCCGGCGCCGCACACCACGGCCACTCCCCACGGCGCCGACGCTCCGGCCCGCAGCAGCGCGAACGTGTCGTTGCGCACCACCACGTCTGCGCCCAGCCCGCGCGCGGCGAACCCGGCGGCCAGTGCCTCCTCCTCCACGGGCAGGTCGGCGCCCGCCAGGCAGGCCGACACGTGGGCGAACCCGGTGCGCGGCACCCCGTCCGGCAGCGCGCCGAGCGCCGCCGCGACCACGTCCAGCGCCGCCGCCACGCCGTCCCGCTGCGGCAGGAACGGCCCCGACCGGGCGGCGGCCAGCACCTGCCCGTGCTCCGACACCACGGCCACGTCGGTCTTGCTGTTGCCGCCGTCCACGGCCAGCACCAGGCGCACTAGCCCACCGCCCACGGCAGGTGCTCCCGCCCGGCCTCCAGCAGCAGGCCCGTCAGCTCCTCGGCGAGCTCGTCCTGGCCGATGAGGGGGTGGGCGAGCAGGGCGTCCCTGACCCGGTCCGCGCCGCCGTGCAGGGCCGCCTCCAGGGCCAGCGTCTCGTACGCGGACACGTGCGCGATCAGCCCCGCGTACAGGGGCTCCACGGGCGGCACCGGCAGCGGCACGGCCCCCGACGCGGTGACGGCCGCCGGCACCTCGATCACCGCCTCGTCCGGCAGGAACGGCAGCGTGCCCGCGTTGCGCAGGTTCACCACCTGGGTGTCGCCCCGGTCGCCGAGCAGGGAGGCGACGAGCGCGACGGCCGCCTCCGAGTAGAACGCCCCGCCCCGCCGCGACAGCAGGTCGGGCTTGGTCACCACGGCCGGGTCCGCGTACAGCTCCAGCAGCCGCGCCTCCATCTCCGCCACCTCGGCCGCGCGCGTCGGCTTCGCGCGCTGCTCGCGTACCACCTCGTCGTGGGCGTAGAAGTAGCGCAGGTAGTAGGAGGGGACGGCGCCGAGCCGGGCCAGCAGCCCGGGCCGCAGGCCCAGCGACGCGGCCAGCTCCGGCCCGTGCGCGCGCAGCAGCTCCGGCAGCACCTCCGCGCCGTCCAGGGTGACCGACCGCTCCCACGTCAGGTGGTTGAGACCGACGTGGCCGAGCGCGACGCGCGCGGGGTCGGCGCCGAGCCAGGCGGCGAAGCGGCGCTGGAAGCCGATGGCGACGTTGCACAGGCCGATGGCGCGGTGCCCGGCGTCGAGCAGCGCCCGGGTGACGATGCCGACCGGGTTCGTGAAGTCGACGATCCACGCCGCTGGGGCCACCTCGCGGACGATCGAGGCCAGCTCCAGCACGACCGGCACGGTACGCAGCGCCTTGGCCAGCCCGCCGGCGCCCGTCGTCTCCTGCCCCACGCACCCGCACCGCAGCGGCAGCCGCTCGTCCACGTCGCGGGCCGCCTGCCCGCCCACCCTGAGCTGGAACAGCACCGCGTCCGCCCCCTCCGCGCCGCGCGCGAGCGAGGAGGTGGCCAGCACCCGCGCCGGATGCCCGGCGTGGGCCAGCATCCGGCGCGCCATGCCCGCCACCCGCTCCAGCCGCGCCGCGTCCGGGTCGACGAGGGCCAGGTGCGTCACCGGCAGCTCCTCGCGCAGCCGCGCGATCCCGTCCACCAGCTCCGGCGTGTACGTCGAGCCGCCCCCGACCACCGCGAGTCTCAACCCTTCACCCCCGTCAACGTCACGCCCTCGATGAAGACCCGCTGGGCGAGGAAGAACACGACGATCACCGGGGCGGTCACCAGCAGGGTGGCCGCCATGGTGAGGTTCCACTGGACGCTGTGGAACGCCTTGAATGTCGCCAGGCCGAGCGACAGCGTCAGGTCCCGCTGCTCGACCCCGGCGTACAGCAGCGGCCCGTAGTAGTCGTTCCAGCAGTAGAAGAACTGGAACAGGGCCACGGCCGCGACCGCGGGCCTGGCCATCGGCAGGATCACCTTGAGCAGGGTCATGAGGTCCGTGCAGCCGTCCACCCGGGCCGCGTCGGTGTAGTCGCGCGGGATCGTGAGCAGGAACTGCCGCAGCAGGAAGATCGAGAACGCGTCCCCGAGCAGCGTCGGCAGGATGAGCGGCCACAGCGTCCCGGTCAGCCCCAGCCGCGCCCACACCAGGTAGATCGGCACCGCGACGACCTGCGGCGGCAGCATCATGGCGGTGACGACCAGCAGGAACGCCGCCCTGCGCCCGCGGAAGCGGAAGCGGGCCAGCGCGTAGGCCGTGGGCACCGACGAGACCACGGTGAACAGCGTGGCGAGCGTCGCGTACAGGAACGTGTTGCCGGCCCAGCGCAGCAGCGCGGACTTCTCGAAGACCTCCGCGAAGTTCGCCCAGCTCCACTCGTGCGGCCACAGGTCGCTGGTCAGCGCCTGCTGGTCGCTCATCAGCGCGGTCAGGCCGATGAAGACGACCGGGGCCAAGAACATCAGCGCCAGCGCGACCGCCAGGGCGTGCGTGGCGACCCACAGCAGCACCCGCCGGCGGCGCGCCCTGAGCCCCTGGCGGCGGGAGCCGCTCGCGAGGACCTGGCGGGGCGTGGTGATCGTGGCGCTCACGACACCTCCCCGGCCCGGCGGAACTGCCGCAGCAGGAGCAACGTGAAGATCATCGAGGCGGCGAACAGGAGGAGGGCGAGCACGCAGGCGTACCCCATCGTGTAGTCGCGGAAGCCGACCTGGAACAGCCACTGCGGCAGCGTGAGCAGCGACTCCTCCGGGTAGCCGGGGGTGAACGAGCTGCCCGGCGAGTCCGTCACGCCCGAGGCCACGCGGGAGGCGATCATGGCCTGGCTGAAGTACTGCAGGGCGTAGATGACGTTCGTCACCAGGGAGAACATCAGGACGGGCGCGATCGCGGGGAGCGTCACGCTGCGGAACTGCCGCCACGGGCCGGCGCCGTCGATGGCGGCGGCCTCGTACAGGTGCCGCGGCACGTCCAGCATCGCCGCCATGAAGATCACCATGAGCTGGCCGCAGCCCCACAGCGACAGCAGCGTCAGGCTCGGCTTGGACCAGGCCGGGTCGCCGAACCAGTCGGGGCCGTGGATCCCGAACAGCGCCAGGAACTGGTTCCACGGCCCCGTGGCCGGGTTCAGCAGGAAGACGAACGTGATCGTGCCCGCGGCGGCCGGCACCAGCGAGGGCAGGTAGAAGATCGTGCGGAACAGGCCGGCCCCGGCCTTGAGCCTGACCACGAGCTGCGCCAGCGCCAGCGAGAACAGCACGGTGGCCGGCACCATGACGGCCACCAGCCACAGCGTGTTCGCCGCCGACGTGCGCACCCTGGGGTCGTGCAGCAGGTAGCGGTAGTTGTCGAGGCCGGTGAACTCCAGCGTGTACATGTCGTAGCGGTGGAAGGAGAAGTACACCGTGGACAGCAGCGGGTAGACGAAGAAGATCGCCACCCCGGTGAGCCACGGCGCCAGCCAGACGAGGGCCCGCAGGCCCTCCCGGTCGCGCAGCCGGCGGTGGGGGAGCCCGTGGGAGAGCGCGCTCACGTCAGCCTCCGGACAGCTTCAGCTTGTCGTCGATCAGCTTGTCCACGCCCTTGAGCCCGGCGTCCAGGTCCGGTACGCCGCCCTTCTCCCACTTGGCCATGAACGAGGCCATGGCCTCCTGGTTGAAGACGCTGTTGACGGCGGCCGGCAGGGTCGAGGTCTTCGGGTGGGAGAAGATGCCGAGGAACGTGGCGAAGTTGGCGTCCTTGGCGAGGTCGGGTGACCGCATCGACGCCTGCGTCGTGGGGACGTTGCGCAGCGCGTTCGACAGGGTCACCAGCGACGCGGTGTCCGTGGTGAGGTGCTTGACCAGCTCCCACGCCTGCTGCGGGTGCTCGGCCCCCTTCGGCACGCCGATCACGGTGCCCGCGGTGAAGCCGCTGCCGTACAGGTCGGGGCGGTCGTCGGCGACGGGCAGCGGGGCGGTGCCGTAGTCGAGGTCCTTCGCCTCGTTGGCGATCATGGCGTTGCGCCACTCGCCGTCGAGGACCATGGCGACCTTGCCCTTGTAGAACGGGTGCTCGGCGCTCCACTCGTCGCCGAGGCCCTTGCGGAAGGTGTCCAGCTTGTCGTGGCCGTACCAGTCGACCAGCTCCTTCTGCCAGGTCAGCAGCTTCTTCCAGGCCGGGTCGGAGCCGATGGCCGAGGTGCCGTCGGGGTGGTACCAGGTCGCGCCGACCATGGGGGCCAGGTGGCTGGGGCTGTTCTCGTAGTACTGCACGCTGGGGATGAAACCGGCCACCTCGATGTCGCCCTTGGCGTTCCTGACCGTCAGCTTCTTGGCCAGCGCGGTCAGCTCGCTCAGCGTCCTCGGCGGCCGCTCGCCCTTCATCAGGGCCTTGTTGTAGTACAGGCCGTACGCGTCGGCGAGCAGCGGCAGCGTGCACTGCCGGCCCTCGAACGCCGTGTAGGAACGTGCCACCGCCGGCAGCACCGACAGGTCCACGCCGTCCTGCCGGATCACCGGCGTGAGGTCCTGGAACGCTCCCGACCTGCACCATTGGGCGACGTTGTCGGTGGTGAACGAGGCCGCGACGTCGGGCGCCCGGCCGCCGCGGATGGCCTGGGTGATCTGGTCGTCCTGGACGCCCTTGACGGCCTTGACGGTGATCTGCGGGAACTTCTTGCGGAAGCCGGCGATGGCCTGCTCGAACGCCTTGACCTCGGCGTCGGTCGAGAAGCCGTGCCACAGCTCGATCGTGGCGGCCGGAAGGGACTGCGAGGCCGATCCTGAGGGACGGGGCCGGTCGCCGAGCGAGGGCCCGGCCTGCCGGTTCGCGGTGCAGGCGGTCAGCGCGAGAGCCGCGGCGACAGCCAGGGGGACGAAGCGCACGGGGGGTGCCTCCTGCCATCGATCACATGGGGACGGTCGAGCCGAAGACCTCCTCCCGTACGGCGTCGAGCGCGAGGTCCAGGGCTCCTGCCAGGACCGGGTTGCCCTCGACGGTGGACAGCCGCACCGGCGGCCGGGGGATCGTCAGCGCGTGCAGCTCGTGCTCGACCAGCTCGCGCAGCAGCTCGCCGCCCGGCAGCACGGCGCCGCCGGTCAGCACGATCAGTGCCGGGTCCACGACCGCCGTGATGGCGGCCAGGCCCACGGCCAGGCGGGCGGCGACGTCCCGCAGCCCCGCTCTGGCGTCCTCGGCCCGCTGGCCGGTGCCCGCCGCCGCGCGCACGGCGTTCGCGACGGCCTGGCGGAAGTCGGCGCCGCGCACGCCGTACGAGCGCAGCAGCTTGAGCACCGCCTGCCCGCCGGTCAGCGCCTGGTAGCCGTGGTCGGCGTAGCGGCCGGACTCGCGGGCCGTGGGCGCGCCCGGCGCGGGCATGTAGCCGACCTCGCCCGCGCCGCCCGTCGCGCCGCGGTGCACCCGGCCGCCCAGGACGACGGCCGCGCCGATGCCCGCGTCGGCCCACAGCAGCACGAAGTCGCGCTGGCCGCGGGCCGCGCCGTGCGCCTGCTCGGCGACCGCGACCAGGTTGACGTTGTTCTCCACGTCCACGGGGACGCCGAGCCCGGCGCTGAGCGTCGGCACGAGGTCGGGCAGGTGCCAGCCGGGCACGTCCTTGGCGGCGGCGTACCCGAGCCGGCCGGTGGTCGGGTCCATCGCGGCCTGTACGCCGATGACGACGCGGCGCAGCTTGTCCGGCGGCTGCGCGCCGAGCAGGGCGGCGTTGAGCCGGTCGACGAGCTCGCCGTGGGGGCGGCGCGGGGTGGGCAGCGTGTGCTCGCCCACGACCGTGCCGGTGATGTCGGCCACCCTGGCCTCGATGCGGTCGGGGGTGACGTCGAGCGCGCCCACGTACGCCGCCGCCGGGTTGATCCGGTAGACCTCCGCGGTACGGCCCGGCAGGCCCTCCCTGATGCCGTCCAGCACCACCAGGCCCGCCTGCTGCAGCCGCGACAGGAGCTGGGAGGCCGTGGGCTTGGACAGCCCCGTGAGCGCGCCGATCTGGGGGCGGGTGAGGGGGCCCCGCTCGAGCAGGACCCGCAGGGCGGCGCGATCATTGATGGCGCGGAGCAGACTGGGGGTCCCCGGTACCGGATCGCTCACCGCTGCCTCCCGCGCTGGGGTTAGTAAACTTTACTAACCTATACGTCGACAGAAGAACAGCGGTCAAGAGGTGAAACCAAGACGTGACCCGGCCCTGGGAAGGGGGAAAGTGATGGGAGTGCCTCTACAGGCATGCTAATGTCGTCGTTTGTCGTAACAACAAGCAGAATGGCCCGGAGTGTCCCATTAACCACATTAATGGTCAGGCGGCAACTCGTCAAACCGAGCTCACCAAGGAGCAGGCGTACGTCACCCGCCTGTACGACCGCCTCGACACGCTGCGCGAGCGCACCCAGCGGCAGCTCAAGGAGGTGCTGGCCACGGGTGCCGTCGGCACGATGCAGAACAGGTCCGAGCGCGACACGTTCGCCGACATGTACGCCTCCCGCCTCGCCCGGCTCTGGGCCGTCGAGCGCGGCCTGGTTTTCGGACGGCTCGATCACCTCGACGAAGGCCGGCTCTACATCGGCAAGCTCGGCATGACCGACGACGAGCAGCACCGCCTGCTCATCGACTGGCGGGCGCCCGTGGCGCAGCCGTTCTACCGCGCCACCCCCACCGCCCCCATGGGCGTCACCCGGCGCCGCCACCTCCAGACCAAGGGCCGCACCGTGGTCGGCGTCGACGACGACCTGCTCGACCTCGACTCGCTCACCGACGACGACCGCGCCACCCTCAACGGCGAGGCCGCGCTGCTCGCCGCGCTCGACGAGCGGCGCACCGGCCGCATGCGCGACATCGTCGCCACCATCCAGTCCGAGCAGGACCGCGTCATCCGCAGCGACCTCAACGGCGTGCTCGTCGTGCAGGGCGGCCCCGGCACCGGCAAGACCGTCGTGGCGCTGCACCGGGCCGCGTACCTGCTCTACACCCACCGCGAGCGGCTCGAACGCCGCGGCGTGCTCATCCTCGGGCCGAACCTCACGTTCCTGCGCTACATCGAGCAGGTGCTGCCCTCGCTCGGCGAGACCGACGTGCTGCTGTCCACCGTCGGCGAGCTCTACCCCGGCGTCACCGCCACCGCCCGCGAGCGGCCCGAGGTGGCCGCGCTCAAGGGCGACCTGCGGATGGCCGAAGTGATCGCCAAGGCGGTGCGCGACCGGCAGCGCGTTCCCCGCCAGCCCATCGAGCTGACCATCGGCCGCACCACGCTCACCATCGACCGCGCCATGCTGGAGGCCGCCAGGAACAAGGCCATCCGCTCGCGCCGCCCGCACAACCAGGCGCGCGCCGTGTTCGTCCGCTCGCTGCTCACCGCCCTGGCCAGGCAGCAGGCCCGCAAGATCGGCAAGGGGCTCATCGACGAGGAGGAGCTGGCCGACCTGCGCGAGGAGCTGCGCACCGAGCCGGTCGTCAAATCCGCGCTCAACCGCCTGTGGCCCTACTTGACGCCCCAGCGGCTGCTGCTCGGCCTGTACGGCTCGCCCGAACGGCTCGGCTACGCCGCCTCCGCCCTCACCCCGCAGGAACGGGCCCTGCTGCGGCGCGCCGGCGGCGACTGGACCGAGTCCGACGTGCCGCTGCTCGACGAGGCCGCCGAGCTGCTCGGCGACATCGACGAGCAGGTGCTGCGCGCCAGCGCACTCCAGGCCGAGGAGGAGCTGGCCGCCGCCCGGCAGGCCGAGGAGAGCCGGCGCGAGGCCGAGCTCGCCTACGCCCGCGAGGTGCTGGAGCTGACGGGCCTGTCCGACGTCATGGAGGCCGAACGGCTCGCCGAACGCCAGCGCGGCGAAGGCCCCTACCTCACCACCGCCGAACGCGCCGCCGCCGACCGCACCTGGGCCTACGGGCACATCATCGTGGACGAGGCGCAGGAGCTCTCGCCCATGGCGTGGCGGGCCGTCATGCGGCGCTGCCCCACCCGGTCCATGACCATCGTCGGCGACATCGCCCAGACCGGCTCCGCCGCCGGGGCCCGCTCCTGGGCGGAGGTGCTCGACCCGTACGTGGCCGGGCGCTGGCGCCAGGAACGGCTCACCGTCAACTACCGCACCCCCGTCGAGCTGATGGAGGTCGCCGCCCGCGTCCTGGCCACCATCGACCCCGCCCTCCAGGCGCCCACGTCGGTCCGCGAGGCCGGCGCGCGCCCCTGGGCGGCGCCGCTCTCCGCCCTGCCCGAGCTGGCCAAGCAGGAGGCCGGGGAAGGCGGCAAAGTGGCCGTCGTGGTCCCCGACGCGCTGCTGTCCGAGCTCGGAACGGAGATCGCCACCAGCGTCCCCGGCACCGTCGTCGTCACCCCCGGCGCCGGCCGCACCCGCGGCGCGGAAGCCCTCGACGCGCCCGTCGCCGTCATGGGAGTGACCGACGCCAAGGGCCTCGAGTTCGACTCCGTCATCGTCGCCGAACCCGACCTCATCGCCGCCCAGTCGCCACGAGGGCCGAGCGACCTGTATGTTGCTCTCACGCGTGCGACACAACGGCTCGGCGTCGTCCACGAACGCCCGCTGTCACAGGCGTTGCGGGGCTTGCCAGGCCGTCCTCCGGCGCCCGCAAATGGGCTTTGACCGGCTTTGCGACCACCGGCCGAACATGTCCCACCTGCGGAAACTTGATGTTCCTGCTGATCGGGACACGGTTGACATCTGAGGTGGAGTCGGTAGTTTGCTGCGCAGTCCAGCACGGGACTTGGCCGGTTGGCCGTCTCTGACATCGCCGGATCCTGCGTCCGTGACGGAGCGTGACTCCGTCCACACAGCCAGGTGCAGGGCCGTCGGTCCGTCGAGTCGGGGCACCCCAACCGGGCGGGGGGTTGGACCCGGGACGGGTCCGGGAGCCCAGTAGACAACGGAATTCCGCGCTCGCCGCCGACGAGACGGGTCCGGTCCGAAGGGTTTCCGGGCCCTCTTCCCGCTCCCGTGCCACCGGACCGTCACATGCGCCGGGTGGTCCCGTTCAGCCGCGGGATCACCCTGCCGCTTCCCCCTCATTTCGATCTTCCTCCCGGCTCGCCGGTCCGAGCGCGGCCGGAGGGCGGTAGCGTTTTCGCAAGCAACGCGTTGTGAGGTGGCGAGGAGATCCCGGAGTGGTTCAGGACAGAACGGGCCTAACGCCTGCGACCGGCCAGGGCGCCGGCCGCGGCGACACGCCGACGGCCGTCGCCACACCGGACACGGCCCCCGACGGCACACCGCCGCCGGCCACGGCACCGGACGCGCCGACTGACGGCGCGCCGCTGCCCGCCGGCGCTTCGGCCACCGCCCCAACGCCCGCCTCCGCTCACGCGAGCGGCCCTTCGGCTTCGGCCGAGCCCGCCGCCCTCGCCGCCGCCGAGCCTGCTGCGGAGGCCGCCGCCGGGGTGGAGCCGGTGGCGCAGTCCCTGGTGGGCGAGGACACCGCCCTGGCGCCCCAGACGCCCGCTCCCGCCGACCCAGGTGCCCCTTCGACCTCGCCCCAGCAAGCCGCCGAGCCTGCCTCTGCGCACGCTGTCGGGCCCGCCGCGCCGACTGCTGCCGGGCCCGTCGCGTCGGCCGCTGCCGAGCCTGCCTCCGCGCCCCTTGCGGAGCCCGGCGGCGGGGCCGGGGCGCGGCGGGAGCCGTGGTGGGCGCTGCTCGGGAGGGTTGGGGCGGCCGTCGCGGGCGGGGTGGCGCTGTTTGCCGCGTTTCCGCCGCTCGGGTGGTGGTTGTGCGCGCCCCTGGGCATCGGGCTCATTACCGCCGCGCTCCACGGCACCAGGCCCCGGCGGGCCGCCTGGATCGGGTATGTGGCCGCCGTGGTGTTCCTGCTGCCCACCCTCGCCTGGGTGCGCAGCATCGGGGACGATGTGTGGTTCATGCTGGTCGGCACGGAAAGCCTGTTCTACGCCGCCATGGCCGCCCTGGCGGCGCTCGTGTTCCGGTTGCGGGCCTGGCCGTTGTGGTTCGGCGGGCTGTGGGTGCTGATGGAGTGGGCGCGCAGCCTGGTGCCGATCGGCGGGTTCCCGTGGGCGCGGGCCGCCTTCAGCCAGGGTGAGTCGCTGTTCACCCCGTACGCGGCGCTGGGCGGCGTCCCGCTGGTGTCGTTCGCGGTGGCGCTGTGCGGCGCGCTGCTGGCCAGAGCGCCGCTGGGCGGGCGCACGACGTCCAAGGGCAAGACCGGCATGCTCGCCGGGCGGGTGGCGCCTCTCGCGCTGGCTCTGGCGGTGCCGCTGCTGGGCCTGGCGGTGCCCCGGTACGGCGACGAGGGCCGTACGGTCAACATCGGCATCGTGCAGGGCAACGTGCCGGGCACGGGCATGTACGCGCTCGGCGACGAGCCCGCCGTCGTGCTGCGCAACCACGCGAACGAGACCAAACGGCTGGCCCAGGCGGTGCGCGAGGGCAGGCTGCCCAAGCCCGACCTGGTCGTCCTGCCGGAGAACTCCACCGACATCGACCCCTACCGCGACGAGTACGCCCGCCAGGTCATCCAGGACTCGGTCCAGGACGTCGGCGTGCCGACGCTGGTGGGGGCGGTGGTGGCGATCGGCGACGACCGCCGGGCGACCCGCAGCCTGGTGTGGGACCCGGTGAAGGGCCCGGGCGCCTACTACGACAAGCAGAACCTGGTGCCGTTCGGGGAGTACACGCCGTTCAAGGAGATCGTGCTGGCGCTGTGGCAGCGCGCGAGCCTGGTCGGCCGGCAGTCGGTGCCCGGCGACAAGCCGGGCGACCTCAGGATGGGCCCCGTCACGGTGGGCGCGGTCAACTGCTACGAGGTCGCCTACGACGGCACCGTACGCGAGACCGTGCGCGCCGGCGGCACCCCGCTCGTCGTGCAGACCAACAACGCCTCCTACGCCCTGTCCAACCTGCCGCCCCAGCAGCTCGCCATGTCGCAGCTGCGCGCCGTCGAGCACAACAGGGCCGTCGTGACCGCCGCGACGACCGGGATCTCGGCATATGTCACGCCTGACGGTAAGGTCTCCTGGCAGACTCGCGAGCGTGTCGCCGACATGAACGTGGTCGAAGTGCCCGTACGCACGCGGGAAACGCTTGCCACCAAGGTGGGCGCGCTGCCCGAATGGGCATTGATGGTGATGGGAGCCGCGGCGGCCGCGGTCGCCGCGTGGCGTGGCAGGCGGCGCGGCGAGCGGGTGAGCGGCCGGATGAGGAACGAGGGATGATGGAGACTCTCGGCAGGGTGCTCGTCGTCGTGCCCACCTACAACGAGCGCGACAACCTGCCGGTGATCGTCGAGCGGGTGCGCGCCGCCGTGCCCGACGCCCACGTGCTGGTGGCCGACGACAACAGCCCCGACGGCACCGGCGAGGTCGCCGACGGGCTCGCCGCCGATGACGACCACGTGCACGTCCTGCACCGGCCGGGCAAGCAGGGGCTGGGCGCCGCCTACATCGCCGGGTTCCGGTGGGGCCTGGAGGAGGGCTACGACGTCCTGGTGGAGATGGACGCCGACGGCTCCCACCAGCCGGAGGAGCTGCCGAGGCTGCTGGAGGCGCTGGCCGAGGGCGCCGACCTGGCGATCGGCTCCCGCTACGTGCCGGGCGGCGAGATCGTCAACTGGCCGCAGCGGCGCGAGCTGCTGTCCAAGGGCGCCAACCTCTACACCCGCGTGATGCTCGGCCTTCCGGTACGCGACGCGACCGCCGGCTTCCGCGCCTACCGTGCCGCGACCCTGGAGAAGGTGGGCCTGTCGGGCGTGGAGTCGCAGGGCTACTGCTTCCAGGTGGACCTGACGCTGCGCACGTCCAGGCACGGGCTGCGGGTGGTGGAGGTGCCGATCACGTTCGTGGAGCGCACGGTCGGCAAGAGCAAGATGAGCGGCCGGATCATGTCCGAGGCGCTGTGGCGGATCGGCATGTGGGGCGTCACCGGCCTGCCCAAGCGTCTCAGGGGCACCCCCCGCGGCTGAGGGTTCCGTCCGGGACATCCCTGATTTGCCGCCATGTCCGGAACGCCCGGCGGCCCCCCAGCGTTGTTCCTGCTGTAACGCGCGTGCGAATCGAGGAAACGATGCGGCTCCTGCTCTTCCTGGCCTTCCTGGTCGTGCCCGTCCTGGAGATCTGGCTGCTGATCCAGGTCGGGTCGGTGATCGGCGGGCCCGCCACCGTCGCCCTGCTCATCGCCGACAGCCTCCTGGGCGCCTGGCTGGTACGCCGCGAGGGCCGCCGGGCCTGGCGGGCGCTGCGCACGGCCCTGGAGTCGGGCCGGATGCCCGACAAGGAGCTGGCCGACGGCGGGATCATCCTGGTGGGCGGCACCCTGCTGCTGACGCCGGGCTTCTTCACCGACGTGTTCGGCTTCCTGTGCCTGATCCCGTTCACCCGGCCGATGATGCGCCGGCTGGGCTCGTGGTTCTTCGAGCGCCGGATCAAGAAGCTGGCCGCCGCGTCCCCGTACGCGAACCTCTTCCCGACCTCCTCCGGCTTCCCCGGCGCGGACGTGCCGCAGCCGCAGGGCGGCGGCCGGGTCGTGCACGGCGAGGTCATCCGCGAGGAGCGCGACTCCTAGCCGCTCCGCGCGTATGGGCCCGGTGGTTTCGGGCATGCGTCCCGGATCCGACGACCCCCGGGAGGACGCATGCCGCACGCGGACAGGATCGCCGAGCCGTGGGGGGAGCGCACACCGTACGGACCGGGGCAGTCCTGGCCCGTCCGCGTGGACGCGTTCCTGGAGCCCGGCCTGAGCGAGCAGGACGTCGACCGCTGGGTGCAGAGCGCGAGCATCCTGCACAGCAACGGCGACGGCATCGACATCGCCGTCAAGGACGGCCGGATCGCGGGGGTGCGGGGCCGCGCCGGTGACCGCGTCAACCACGGCCGGCTCGGTTCGAAGGACCTGTACGGCTGGCAGGCCGGAAACTCGCCCGACCGGCTGCGCCGCCCCCTCATCCGCGAGCAGGGCCGCCTGGTCGAGGCGAGCTGGGACACCGCGATGGAGCGCGTCACCGGCACGGCGAGGCGGCTCCTGGACGAGCAGGGGCCCAGCGCGCTCGGCTTCTACACCACCGGCCAGCTCTTCCTGGAGGAGTACTACACGCTGGCCCTCATCGCGCACGGCGGCATCGGCACCAACCACGTGGACGGCAACACCCGGCTGTGCACGGCGACGGCCGCCGCCGCGCTGAAGGAGTCGTTCGCCTCCGACGGGCAGCCCGGCTCGTACACCGACGTGGACCACGCCGACGTCATCGCCCTGTACGGCCACAACGTCGCCGAGACCCAGACCGTCCTGTGGAGCCGCATCCTCGACCGGCTCGCCGGCCCGAACCCGCCCGCGCTCGTCTGCGTGGACCCCCGCGAGACCGCCGTGGCCCGCGCCGCCACCGTGCACCTGGCCAACCGGCCCGGCACGAACCTGGCCCTCATGAACGGCCTGCTCCACGAGATCATCGAGAACGGCTGGATCGACGAGCGCTACCTGCGCGAGCACACCGTCGGCTTCGAGGAGCTGCGCAAGCGCGTGCACGACTTCCCCGCCGAGGAGGCGGCCAGGATCTGCGACGTGCCCGTGGCGGACCTGCGCGAGGCCGCCCGCCTCATCGGCACCGCCGAGCGGCTGCTGTCCACCGTCCTTCAGGGCTTCTACCAGTCCCACCAGGCCACCGCCGCCGCCGTCCAGGTCAACAACGTGCATCTCGTACGCGGCATGCTCGGCCGGCCCGGCTGCGGCGTCCTGCAGATGAACGGCCAGCCGACGGCCCAGAACACTCGCGAGTGCGGCGCCGACGGCGACCTGCCCGGCTTCCGCAACTGGTCGAACGACGCGCACGTGCGCGACCTGGCCCGCGTCTGGAACGTCGACCCCCTCGACATCCCGCACTACGCGCCGCCCACGCACGCCATGCAGATGCTGCGCTACTGCGAGGAGGGGTCGATCCGGTTCCTGTACGTGATCGGCACCAACCCCGCCGTGTCGCTGCCCGAGCTGCGGCGGATCCGCTCGATCCTGGGGCAGGAGCGGCTGTTCCTCGTCGTCCAGGACATCTTCCTCAGCGAGACCGCGCAGCTCGCCGACGTGGTGCTGCCCGCCGCCACCTGGGGGGAGAAGACCGGCACGTTCACGAACGCCGACCGCACCGTCCACCTGTCGGAGCAGGCCGTCGAGCCGCCCGGGCAGGCCCGCTCCGACCTGGACATCCTGCTCGACTTCGCCCGCCGCATGGAGCTGACGGACAAGGACGGGGCGCCGCTGGTCAAGTGGAGCGACCCGGAGGGCGCGTTCGAGGGCTGGAAGGAGTGCTCGCGCGGCCGGCCGTGCGACTACAGCGGGCTGTCGTACGAGCTGCTGCGCGGCAGCGGCGGCATCCAGTGGCCCTGCGACGACGCCCGTCCCGGAGGCACGGAGCGGCTGTACGAGGACGGCCGCTTCTGGAGCGCGCCCGACCGGTGCGAGGACTACGGGCGCGACCTCGTCACCGGGGCGCCGCTGTCGGAGACCGAGTACCGGGCCCTCAACCCCGGCGGCAAGGCGATCATCAAGGCCGCCGAGTACGTCCCGCCGCACGAGGAGCCCGGCGGCCCGTACCCCTTCTGGCTCATCACCGGCCGCACCCTCTACCACTTCCACACCCGGACGAAGACGGCCCGCGCACCCCAGCTCCAGCAGGCCGCGCCCGAGGTGTGGGCCGAGCTGTCGCCAGGGGAGGCGGCCCGGCTCGGCGTCGCCGAGGGCGACCTGCTGGAGATCACCACCCCGCGGGGCGGCACCCGCGCCCGCCTGCGCGTCACCGCCATGCGGGACGGGGTGGTCTTCCTGCCGTTCCACTACGGCTACTGGGACGGGCCAGGCGGGTACGAGCCCGGGGACGGGACGGGGAGCGCGGCGAACGAGCTGACGATCACCGACTGGGACCCGGTCAGCAAGCAGCCGCTGTTCAAGACGGCCGCCGCGCGGGTCACGCTGGTGGCGCGCGGCGACCGCCCGTCGGCGGCCCCGACGACCGCCGCGGCCCGCCCGGCCTCCCCGGGCGTGCCGCCCACGACCGGCACCTCCGGCCCCGTCGCTTCCGGGGCGCGAGGGGGTGCGTGATGAAGTTCGACCTGGTGCTGCGGGAGCTGCACCGCTCCGAGAGCGAGCTGGCCGCCGTCCTGCTGAGCCTGTCCGAACGGCACAAGGCCGACCACGAGACGCACCACGTGGCGCACGACCTCGCCCGCTGGTGCCACGATCACGTGCGGGAGCTGGCCGTCGCGGCCCGCGAGCACGGCCTCGACCTGGATCCTGCCCCGCCGCCCGACCTGGCCGCCGCCGAGCGTGACCTGGAGGCGGCGGGCGGCTGGCTGGGCCGCGACCCGGGCCCGGGCCTGGTCCTGCTGGCCGATCTGCGGCACCTCTACCGGGTCGCGTCCGGCGTCTCCCTCGACTGGGAGCTGCTCGCCCAGGCCGCCCAGGGCGCCCGGCGGGCCGGGCTGCTGGAGCTCGCCCGGCGCTGCCACCCCCAGACGCTGCGCCAGCTCCGCTGGGCCAACGCCCGGCTGAAGGAATCGGCCACCCAGCCGCTGGTCAGCTAGCTCGCCGACCTGGTGGCGGGAAAGCAGAACCCCCGGGCCAGTGGCCCGGGGGTTTCACCGTGAGAGGAAGTCAGGCGCTCTTACGACGCTGCGCGCGCAATACCGCGAGCCGCTCGTTGAGCACCTCCTCAAGGTCTTCGATGGACCGCCGCTCCAGAAGCATGTCCCAGTGTGTCCGTGGGGGCTTGGTCTTCTTGGACTCCGGCTGCTCGCCGTCCACGCGCACCGCGGTCGCGCCGCACATGCGGCACTCCCAGGTCGCGGGGATCTCAGCCTCGGCGGCAAGCGGAACCTCGAAGCGATGGCCCTTAGGACAGGTGTAGGACACCTCCTGGCGCGGGGCCAGATCCGTGTTACGGTCGTTCTCGTAGCTGGTTGCCCCGAGCCGGGTGCCACGAAGCGCGCGCTCGCCCATGTTTAAATGCCTCCTACAGGGCCCCCTTGCGTGGGGGGTCTGTCTCCCACGGTGTCTAACGCTTGGTACCGTGATGGGATTCCCACCCTCGGGGTGATCCAATCGCGCTTGAGGCTTCGGTTCTTCACATGATCGGCGGGCAAGCTCGCGGCCTGCGGTAGTGCGCCCATTCGAGCACGAGTGCCGATGCGGCGGGCGACAATTCAGTTGAGAACGGAGCGTTACCGCCCCGCCGGAGCCTGAGCCTGGGCCGGCTGGAAGAGCTCGACGAGATTGCCGGCGGGGTCGGTGAGCAGGATCTGCCGCCCGCCGGGGCCGGAGACCGCGTCGCCCACGAACGACAGCCCGGCGCCCTTCAGCCGGTCGATCTCCGCGTCGAGGTCGTCGACGATGAGATGGATGCGGTTGCGCCCGGCGGCGGTGCCCTCGGGCGTCGCGCGGGCGCCGGAGCTGGCCGGGCCCGACAGCAGCAGCCGCAGCGGGCCGCGTACGACGTCGGCGAAGGCGGGGGCGGCGTTCATGCGCACCGTGAAGCCGAGGTGCGTGGTGTAGAAGGCGACGGCGGCGGCCACGTCGTCCACGAGGTAGCGGACGCCGGCCAGCTGGTCGGATGCGGTGGTCATGACGGGACCTCCTGTGATGACGTCAGGATGGGCAGCAGGTGGTGGACGCGGGCCTCGATCTCCTCGGCGGTACGGACGAAACCGGCGCCCGTCGCCGGCTCGGGGATGCTCCAGTGCAGGCGGCGAGGGTGGCCGGGGAAGTCGGGGAAGACCTCGCGGACCTTGTCGCACAGGCTGATCACGTAGTCGAACCGGTGGCCGGTCACCGTGTCGAGGTGGCGCGGGCGCCGGTCGCCCACGTCGATGCCGTAGCGCTCGCTCAGGACCGCCACGGCCTCGGGATGCAACCGGGGCCGGGGATGGCTGCCGGCGCTGACCGCCTCGACCCGGCCGCCGGTGCGGTGCCGCAGCAGGGCCTCGGCGATGGGGGAGCGGGCGCTGTTGCCCGTACAGGCGAACAGCACGCGCGGCGGACGCGCGGGCAGGGATGCGGACGGCGAGCCGGGCAGGAGGGGGGCGAGGGCGGGGTGGAGGGCGTTGGCGGCGGCTGCCAGCGCGTCCGCGCAGCGGGCCAGGTCGAGGTGGTAGTAGCTGTCGCGGGCGTCGTGGGTGCTGCGCCGCGCGCTGACCAGCCCGCCGTCGCGCAGCAGCCGCAGGTGGTAGGAGACGAGGTTCTGCGGCTCGCCGACCAGGCCCACGAGCTCCCGGACCCGGTAGTCGCTCGCGGCCAGCTCGCTCAGCAGCCGCCACCGCAGCGGGTGGGCGGCCAGCCGGAGGAAGGCCGGGGTGGGCGAGCTCGCCATGCCCCGATAATACATCAAACCCATTTGATGCATCAGGGTCAGGAGCCGGGCGACACCAGCCCGGATTCGTAGGCCAGGATGACGAGCTGGGCGCGGTCACGGGCCCGCAGCTTGGTCATGGCCCGGTTGACGTGGGTCTTCGCGGTCAGCGGGCTGATCGCCATCTGGGCGGCGATCTCGTCGTTCGACAGGCCGCGCGCGACCAGCACCACGGCCTCCCGCTCCCGGTTGGTGAGCTCCTCCAGGCCCGGCCCGGGGACGGCTCTGAGGGGCTGGGTGACGTACCGGTCGATGAGGCGGCGGGTGATCGACGGGGCGAGCAGCGCGTCCCCGCGGGCGGCGACGCGGACGGCGTGCAGCAGGTCCTCCGGCACGATGTCCTTGACGAGGAACCCGGCCGCGCCGGCGCGCAGGGCGTCGAAGACGTACTCGTCGAAGCCGTAGTTCGTCAGGATGACGACCCGGACCCCGGCCAGCGCCGGGTCCGCGGCGATGCGGCGGGTCGCCTCGATGCCGTCCACCACCGGCATCTGGATGTCGATGAGCGCGATGTCGGGCAGGTGCCGCCGCGCCAGGGCCAGGCACTCCAGGCCGTCGCCGGCCTCGGCCACCACCTCGATGTCGTTCTCCAGGTCGAGCAGCGCGCGGAACCCGCTGCGCAGGAGCGGCTGGTCGTCCACCAGCAGGACCCGGATCACGACCCCTGCTCCACCGGCAGCCCGGGCGTCCGCTCCAGCGGTGCCTGTTCCACCGGCAGTTCGGCCTGGACCGTGAACCCGCCCTCGGGACGTGGCTCGGCGCGCAGCCGGCCGCCGAGGGCCGTGACGCGCTCGCGCATCCCGGTCAGCCCCACGCCGGGCACCGGGGCGGCGGCGGGGGTCGCCTTGCCGTCGTCGTCGACGCGGATCGCCAGCGCGTCCGGGCGGCAGTCGACGCGTACCGACACGGTCGTGGCGGCGGCGTGCCGGGCGACGTTCGTGAGCGACTCCTGGACGATGCGGTACACCGTCCGGCTCACCGCGGCCGGCACCGGCCGCCGCTGCCCCTCGATCGTCAGCGTCGCGTCCAGGCCCGTGGTGCGGGCGCGTTCGACCAGCTCCGCCACGTGGTCGAGGCCCCGGGGCGGGCTCGTGCCGTCCTCGCGCAGCGCCTCCAGGGTGGCGCGCAGCTCGCGCGTGGCCTCCCGCCCGGCCTCCTGGATGGCGAGCAGCGCGTCCGGGACCTGCTCGCCGCGCCGGCGGGCCACGTGCACGGCGACCTCGGCCTGCACCTTGATGATCGAGATCTGGTGGGTGAGCGAGTCGTGCAACTCGCGGGCGATGCGCAGCCGCTCCTCGTCGGCGCGGCGCCGCGCGGTCTCCTCGCGCGTCCGCTCGGCCTCCTCCGCGCGCCGCTCTGCCTGCCGCAGCGCCTCGCCCGCCGCCCCGGCCGCGACCAGCCAGGCCAGCTCCAGCGCGCCCCGCGCCTGCGCGAACGCCTCTCCCGTGTCGTGCAGGCCGGCGGCCATGGCCGCCAGCGGCAGCGCCGCCAGGACGACGACGCTGGCCGCCACCGTGGCCACGCGATGCCCGGCCCGTACGGCCGCGTACACGGCGAACAGGTACGCCACCGCGGGCACGTCGAAACCGGCCGCCTGGTAACCCACCGCGCACAGCCCCGTGACGGCCAGCACGACGACCGGGGCCCGCCGCCGCGCGGCCAGCGCCAGGCCGCCACCGGCCAGCAGCACCTGGCCGAGCAGGTCGAGACCCGTCGTGGAAGGACGCCCGGACAGCCCGGTGACCAGCAGCGCCGCCGCCACGCAGGCCGCGATCGCCCAGTCGAAGACATCGGCCCTGATACCGGACCGCACCGCACTCATGCGCGCACCCTAGCGGGACGGCGGCGCGGGCGACTCCTGCGGGGGGACGACCGCCCGGCTACCACGACCGCGGTATCCGGGCCGTTCCTGCCGTGGCGGCGGTAGGCCGCTGCCGCCCTCGCCGCAGCGCGAAAAGCCGACCCGCGCCGGACGACCGGCCGTGGGCGCGGCGGACATCATCGGAGTCACGTTCAGCCAGAGAAGGAGCCCCCGATGTCCGTTCTCTCCCTGCTCGCCGCGACCGACGCGAACCTCCTGGCCCAGCCGGAGCCCGTCGCCGCCTACAGCATGACCAGCGGCCGCCTGTGGTCCCTGGTCGCCGCGCTGCTGGGGGTGGTGGGCGTGGTGGCGGGCGGCCTGGCCTTGACCCGCGCCCGCCGTACGGGCGGCGGCTCCGCGCGGACGTGGTCCGTCGCGGCGCTGGCCACGGGGGTGGCGGGCGCGGTCATCGGCGCGGTGGTCGTGGCCGCCGCCAAGGGCGGGCCCGGCACCGGATACGGCATCGTCGGCGGCTACCTCGCCGTGCTGGTGGGGCTGGCCGCGACGGCCGTGGGCGGCCTGGCCCTGACCCGCCTGCGCCACCGCACCACCACGCCGACGTCCCGCACCTGATCCGGCGAGATGCCCGCCCGGGGCGGTCAGGACGAGGCGCGGACCACCAGGGCAGGCTCGAAGATGATCGAGGTGGGGCGGTGCTCCGGCTGCTCGACATGCTCCAGCAGCAGGCGGGCCATCTCTGCTGCCATGTCCTCCACGGGATGGCGGACGGTGGTCAGCGGGGGCCGGCACGCGGTGGCCGCGCTGCTGTCGTCGAAGCCGACCACGGCGACGTCGTCCGGCACGGCCAGCCCGTGGCGCCGCAGCACCGGCAGGGCCCCCTGGGCCATCAGGTCGTTGGCGACGAAGACGCCGTCGAGGCCGGGATGCTCGGCGAGCAGCCGTTCCATGGCCTGCTCGCCGCTGCCGGAGGTGAAGCCGCCCTCGGCGCTGGGCACGAAGGGGTGGCCGTGGGCGGCCATCGCGTCGCGGAACCCGGCCAGGCGGGCCCGCGCGGCCGGGACGTCCAGCGGCCCCGAGATCGTCGCGATCCGCTTCCTGCCCCGGGCGACGAGATGGTCGGCGGCGAGCTTGGCGCCGGCGCGGTGGTCGACGTCCACGTAGCTGATCGGGACCGGCTCGGCGGGCCGGGCGAAGAGCACGGCGGGCAGCCCGGCCTCGGAGAGGAGCCGCGGCAGCGGGTCCGCGGCGTGCGTGGAGACCAGGAGCGCCCCGTCGGCCTCGCCCTGCCGCAGGGCGGTGAGCACCTGCGCGCGGGCCTCGGCCGTCTCGGCGAACATCAGCAGCGGATGGATGCCGCGCGGCCGCAGGAAGCCGACGATCCCGCCGACGACCCGCCCGAAGAACGGGTCGGTGAACACCTCGACGGGGAAGGAAGCGCTCTCGTCGTCGGCGCCGGAGACGACCATGGCGACGCTGCCGGCGCGGCGCGTGACGAGCGAGCGGGCCGCCCGGTTGGGGACGTATCCGGTGGCGGCGATGGCCTGCCGGACCGCGTCCTGGAGGGCGGAGTCGACGTTGCGGATGCCGTTGACAACCCGGGAGACGGTGGCCCGGGAGACCCCCGCCGCCTTGGCGACGTCCTCCAGCGTGGGGGAGGGCGGCGGGGGTTCCTGCCTCATGGCGCCTTTATAGCACAGGGGTTGGAGAGCGCTCTCCCTCTGCGTCAGCCGGGGAGCTGGAAGTCCGGGGTCAGTGCGGCGCCACGGTGCGGCTTGTACTGGTCGTAGCCACGGGGATCGCACTGCAGGCCGCCGTTGATGCAGTGCGTCACCAGCGCGTCGAGGACGGCGGGATCGTCCCAGGCGTTGAAGAAGTCGTAGTGCCAGGAGTAGCCCCGGCCGCTGGACAGCCGCGCCTGCGACAGGTCGCCGTCCGCCGGGAAGGCGATCTTGAACTCCAGCATCGGCACCGCCACCGGATGACCCGCCGGGCAGTAGCCGCCGGCCGGGTAGGCCATGTGGCTCTTGTGGTCGGCGCTGTCGAGATGGACGCCGTCCCAGCAGCTCGGCGCCTGGTAACGCACGTTCACCTGGCTGCCCCGCACGCACGAAACGGGCAGGTCCCAGCTCCGCGTCAGGTCGCCGCACTCGAAACCCTCGACGGCACCGGGCGAGTCGCGGAACTGCTCCAGCGTCGCGCCCGGGCTGCCCACGACGAAACGCAGGCCCTGGGGGAAGGGCTGCACCCGCCAGTACTCCAGGATGCCGGACTTGTAGTAGACGACCTGGTTGCCGGCCGGCTCTACCAGCCGGTCGCCGACGAAGAAGCTCGGGAACCAGTAGGCGGACCTGTCGTGCGGGTTCGTGCACGAGGTGCCGCCGGCCAGCAGCGAGGCGGTCGTGCTGTGCGCGTTCGTGGTGCGGTTGCCGATGAAGGTGTGCAGGTGGGAGGCGCCCGGCAGGCCCGGGTAGACGATGGGGTCGTCGGGGCGGTTCGCCGTCACCGAGCAGTTGGCCTGGAACTCGTGGTGCGTCACCTCGTCGGTGAAGGTCGGCCTGGGGCGCGGGGTGGTCGTGGCGCCCCCGGTGCCGTACACCTCGAACTCCCAGAGCGAGTAGCCGTAGCCGGTGCCGCGCGCGGTGCCGTACAGGCGCACGTAGCGGCCGCTCGCGCTCAGGCCGATGCTCTGGGTGCCGCCGGTGCCGGTGGTGGTGGAATAGGCGTCGGTCCAGGTCGTGGCGTCGGCGGAGGTCTGGATCTTGAACGCTCTGCCGTACGCGGCCTCCCAGTCGAGCACGACCCGGGAGATCGCAGCGGGCGCGCCGAGATCGACCTGCAGCCACTGCGGGTCGGCGGCGGCGCTCGACCAGCGCGTGGTACGGGTGCCGTCGAAGGCGGCGCCGGCGCCGTTGCCCGCGCTCTCGGCGGAGGAGGCGGTGGCGGGGCGCCCGCCGGAGAGCAGCGCGTCGGCCGCGAACGCCGGGGTGACGGCCGCCGCCAGCGCCGCTACCAGCGCGAGGACGACCGGGATGCTGAAGGCTCGCACGGGAGTCTCTCCTTCCGTTGGGGGGAGGGGGTTGGAGAGCGCTCTCCCGCAGCGTCCGCCTCTTCGATGCGTCCTGTCAAGGGCTCTTTTCCAGAGTCGGGACGAGGTTTGACGCGCTTCCGTCGCCCGCCGGGTTTCGGAGTTCGGGGATCGCTCTCACCGTCGCCGCCCGCTCGCCCCGGGCAGGCCGTTCAGCGGCTTGCAAGGCAGCGGCAAGCCGGCTCCCAGTGCGGACCGAGATCATCTGGGCCGCGGTGCGCGACGGACGCCACCGCGGCCACGCGCAAGCAGCGCCCATCGCGACGAGAACACGAGGTGAGACATGGCGACGATCACGACCGGGATCAACGCGGCCACGCTCAACGGCCGCCACCACAAGGCCGCGCTCACGGTCTTCATGGTCATCGTGGTGGCCCACTGGGCGGAGCACTTAGTGCAGGCCGTGCAGGTCTACGCCTGGGGCTGGCCGCTGGCCGAGGCCCGCGGCGTGCTCGGCCTGCCCTTCCCCTGGCTCGTGACCTCCGAGTGGATGCACTACGGCTACGCGCTGCTCATGCTCGTCGGCCTCATCCTCCTGCGCAAAGGGTTCACCGGCAGCGCCCGCACGTGGTGGAACGTCTCCCTCGGCATCCAGGTGTGGCACCACCTGGAGCACCTGCTGCTGCTCCTGCAGAAGCTCAGCGGCGTGTACCTGATGGGCCGGCCCGTCCCCACCAGCATCCTCCAGCTCGTCTGGCCCAGAATGGAGCTGCACCTGTTCTACAACGCGATCGTCTTCGCCCCCATGGTCGTGGCGATGGTGCTGCACCGCCGGGCCCACGCCGGCGCCACCTGCACCTGCGCGGTCGCGCACTAGGCCGTGCGGGTCAAACGGCGCCTGAGCGCGTTCACCCTCGTCCTGGCCGGCCTCGGGCTGCTGCTGCTGTTCTGGTCGGTGCCCGAGCTCGGCCCCACCGTCCGCGCCGCCCGCGCCGACGGGGTGAACGGCGTGTTCACCGCACGGGAGCTGCGCTGCGTGCAGCATCCCGGACACGAGTCGTGCGTCTGGGCGGGCGACTTCGCCTCGGGGGATGGGCGGGTCGTGCGGCACGACGTCGAGCTGTACGGCAGCGACCGCACCACCCTCGCCGCCGGCCGCACCATCCAGGCCGTCGACACGGGACGCGCGAGCCGCGTGTACGGGCCGGACGGCTCGGGCGAATGGCTCTTCACCGGCCTCCTCACCCTGGCAGGAGCGGCCCTGGTGGTCGTGGCGGCCAGACGTGCGTGGCGCTGACGATCGCCTCGGCGCGCTGGCTTCGCGATGGGCGCGCTCGCCCAGTGGCCTGCGTGCCGAGAGGCGGCATGACCGCTGTCATGTCGCACCGGTGACAGAGCACACTGACCTGCGCGCGGGCCGAGGTCCATGCTGGCCGCATGACCATGCTCCGACGCAGAACATTCGCCTCGCGGCTCGGGGCCGCGACCCTCGCCGCCGCACTGCTCACGGCCGTGCCGGCCACGGCCGCCACCGCTCAGGACACCAATGCTCAGGACACCGCCACGCAGAACGGCGCCGCGCGGAACGCCTCCCCTCAAGACGGCGGGCTTGATCGGGCGCGGTTGCGCGAGACCCTGGAGGCCGTGCATGCGGCCGGCATGTACGGCATCTACTCCCATGTCGTGCACGGCCGCGAGAGCTGGAAGGGTGCCGCCGGGGTCGCCGACGTCGAGACCGGCCGGCCGGTGCGGCCTGACATGGTGCACCGGGTCGGCAGCATCACCAAGACGTTCACCGCCGTGGCCGTCCTGCAGCAGGTGGGCCGGGGCAGGATCGACCTCGACACTCCCATCGGCCGCTACTTACCGGATGTGGTGCCGGGCGAGCGGGGGCAGCGGATCACCGTTCGCATGCTGCTCAACCACACCAGTCACATCGCCAACAGCACCGACGTGGTGTTCCCGACCGTCGAGAGCCTCGACACCAACCGTTTCCGCACCTTCCCGCCCGAGGAGCTGGCACGGCTGGGCCTCGAGGCGCCCGCGACGGGGGAGCCGGGAGCGCTGCCCGGCGCGTACTCGAACACGAACTACACCATCGCGGGCCTGCTGCTGGAGCGGGTGACGGGGGTCAGCGCCGAGCGGTACATCACCGACCACGTGATCCGTCCCGCCGGGCTGCGGCACACCGCGTTCCCGCGCACGCCGCACATCCCGGGCCCGCACTCCAAGGCGTACGAGGCGCTGTACGGGCTCTTCGACCCGCCGAAGGAGTACAGCGTCTACACCATGTCGTGGGCGGGCACGGCGGGCGCCCTCACCTCGACGATGGAGGACCTGAGTCGCTTCTTCCGGCTGCTGCTGCGCGGCGAACTGCTCGACGCGCGGCTGCTGGCCGAGATGCGCACGACGGTGCCCGTGCGGACGCTGGCCGGAGGGCTGGCCCAGTACGGGCTCGGGCTCTTCCCGCTCGACCTGCCGTGCGGCCGGTTCTGGGGGCATGACGGGAGCGTTCCCGGCATGGACACCTTCTCGTTCTACAACCCCGACAGCACCCGCCAGGTCTCCCTCGGCACCAACCTCCGGCACTACCAGCGCCTGGACGAGAACGGTCAGATCATCCTGCACCCCATCGACTACGCGTTCGCCGATCACCTCCTGGAGGCGGTGTGCGGACCGGACGCGGGCGCGGCCGGGACGGCGGCGGCACGCTCGTTCACGCTCCCGCTGGTGGACAAGGGGGCGGTCGCCCCGTAGCCAGTTCGCTTGAGGGCAAAGTGGCCGGCCGCCTCGTAGGTAATCGCCGAGGGTCGACGAGGTGGCAGGTCGCCCCGTGGTCGGGTTCCGTCGGAGGACGAGGGCCGCGGTCCACGCCGTACCGGGGTTCCGACGGTGGACAAGGGGGTGGTTGCTGCGGGGTCAGCTCGGGGTCGCTCGGGCGTGGTGGATCTCGTCGAGGTGGGACTCCACCCAGGAGCGCAGTGCGCCGAGCGGGGCGGCCACGCCGCGGCCCAGGTCAGTGAGGGAGTACTCGACGTGCAGCGGGACCGCCGGGTAGATCGTGCGGTCGACGAAGCCGTGCTCCTCCAGGCGGCGCAGCGTCTGGGTGAGGACCTTGGGGCTGACGCCCTCGAGGCGGCGCTGCAGTGCGCCGAAGCGCTGCGGCCCCTCCTCCAGAGCGCCCACGGCCAGGGCCGACCACTTGTTGGCCAGCATGTCCAGCACGTCTCTGCACGGGCACTGCGCCGCGTAGACGTCGTGCCGGTCGTGCAGGCCGGAGCCGCAGGTCAACGCCATGGCCGGAACCTTTCCTCAGGGGGATATTACTTTCCAAAAGATAGCAGTCGCCCTTGCGAGTTACTACCACCTGTTGGGTAGCTTCGGCTGCGGCCAGGCGGAACGGAGCCTGGCCGTACTGAACGAGCAAGGAGCATCACCCATGTCAGCCACCATGCGCGCGATCGTCCAGGACTCCCACGGCGGCCCGGAGGTGCTGCGTCTCGCCGAGGTGCCCAAGCCCGTCCCGCTGCCCACCGAGATCCTGGTCCGGGTGCACGCCGCCGGCGTGAACCCCGTGGACTGGAAGACCCGCGCGGGCGGCGGCATGGCCGGGGTGCTGGGCGAGCCGCCGTTCATCCTCGGCTGGGACGTCTCCGGCGTCGTCGAGGAGACCGGGTTCGGGGTGACGATCTTCGAGCCGGGCGACGAGGTGTTCGGCATGCCCTGGTTCCCCCGCCAGGCGGGTGCGTACGCCGAGTACGTCACCGCGCCGAGCCGGCAGTTCGCCCGCAAGCCCGCCACCGTCGGCCACGTCCAGGCGGCGGCCCGCCGCTGGCCGCCCTCACCGCCTGGCAGGCGCTCGTCGACACCGCGGCCGTCGCGAGCGGGCAACGGGTGCTGATCCACGCGGCGGCGGGCGGTGTCGGCCATCTGGCGGTGCAGATCGCCCGGAACGCGGGCGCGTACGTGATCGGCACGGCCTCCGCGCCCAAGCACGACTGGCTGCGCTCCATCGGCGCGGACGAGGTGATCGACTACACCACCACGCGCTTCGAGGACGCCGTGCGGGACGTGGACGTGGTGATCGACCTGGTCGGCGACGGGCACGACCGGACGAGCACCCGGTCGCTGGAGGTGCTGCGCCCCGGCGGGCTGCTGGTGGCGGTGCCGTCCGGCGTGGCGCCCGAGCTGATCGGCCGTGCCCGCGAGCGGGGCGTGCGGGCCACCGGCATCCTGGTCGAGCCCGACGGCGCGGCGCTCGCCCGGATCGCCGAGCTGATCGACAAGGGCGAGCTGGACGTCGAGGTCGAGGACGTCTTCCCCCTCGCGGACGCCGCCGAGGCCCACCGCCGCGGCGAGCAGGGCCGCAACCGCGGCAAGATCGTCCTCAACGTCACCTGAGCCCACGAGCGCCTGCTTGCGGCACCCGTCCCGCTCCAGCCCGGCCCTGAGCGGGGTGACCGGCCCACGTGACGCTCGGTCTCAGCGGGCCGGGGGGTGGGGCGGCCTGCGCGGGCGGGTCAGCCTGCCGCAGTGTGGCCTGAGTGGGTGGGTGGACCTGCCGCAGTGGGGCCTGCGCGGGTGGGGCGCCCTGCCGTAGTGGGCCTGGGCCGGGGCATGGCCCGCCGTAGCCCGGCCTGCGGGCGGTCGGCCCGCCGCAGTGCGCGTTCTCGACGGGCGGGGCGGCGTGCCGCAGCGCGGCCTGAGCCGGCGGTCGGCCTGCCGTAGTAGGCGCTGAGGGGGCTCAGTGGTCGGTGGTGGCGCTGGCTCGCCACAGGGCGGTCGCCGCCCACAACCCGCCCACCATGACCAGGGCGCCGTGGGCGACGCGCAGCGGGTAAGGGCCGAAGAACTGGGGGATGAACAGGACGAAGCCGAGGGCCAGTGCCGTGCCGCTCCACTTCGTGAGCACCCCGGAGCGTCCGATGGCGACGGCGGCCATGACGGTGCCCACGGCCAAGAGAAGGAGTCCGGCGGCGAACATGGTCATGGGGACGGGCCCGTACCTGAACTGCGCGGCCAGCTCCATCAGCGCCGGTGTGCCGTCCCGGAGGGAGCGCTGGGCGATGACGTGCAGGCCGAAGTCCTCCGCTCCGTAGTACGGCAGGGTCAGCCCTGCACCGATCCACGTGACCATGGCGGCGCGCAGCGACAGACGGTCGCCGAGCGCCTGGTGGAGTCCGAGCACGGCCAGCCCGAGCAGGATGAACCCGATCATGGCGGCGGCGTGCCCGGCCACCCACCCGGCGGAGGCCATGGCGGTGGCGTCGTCGCCGGAGGGGCGGAGGGCGGGGTAGAGGAGGAAGAGAAGGCCGCCGGCGGCGAAGGCCGCGGAGGTGAGCTTGGGGGACATCAATGCTCCTTGAAGAGGGCGTTGCTCCGTTATGTGAGCAATGCTCTCGCCAAGGGCGTGGTGAAGTCAAGAGCGGTGCTCTCTGTTCGGATGGGTGGACTCTCCTCAGATGCGGCCGGGGACCTCGTTGCCCGCCGCCCGGATGGCCCTGGGCAGGTTCGTGACGGCCAGGAGGACGAACCCGATCACGAAGAAGACAACCATCGACAGGATCGCGATCCGGTAGCTGTTGGTGAACTGCAGCGCCAGCGTGATCGTCAGCGAGCCGATGAACGCCGACCCCTTGTCGCTGATCTGCAGCAGGCTGAAGTACTCGGCCTCCCGCCCCCGCGGGATCACCAGCGAGAACAGCGAGCGCGACAGCGCCTGCGTGCCGCCCAGCACGATCGCGATCGCGAACGCCATCAGGTAGAACTGCAGCGCCTGCCCCTCGGCCACGAACATGGCCATGGCGACGATCGCCGTCCACAGCACCAGGCTCGCCAGCACCGTCCGCTTGGTGCCGAAGCTGCGCGCCAGCCGGCCGAGCAGCAGCGCCCCGAAGAACGCCACGAACTGCACCATGAGGATCGCCGTGATCTGCACGTCCTGCGACAGCTTGAGCGCTTCGGAGGCGAAGGCGGCGCTGTTGCCGATGACCGTCTGCACGCCGTCGTTGTAGACGAGGTAGGCGATCAGGAACAGCAGCGTCAGCGGGTAGCGCCGCAGCTCGGCGAGGGTGCGGCCGAGCTGGCGGAAGCTGCCGCCGACCGAGCGCAAGGCGGTGCTCTCGTGCGCGGGCACGGGCCGGTTGCGCAGCCGCAGCAACGGGATGATCGTGAACGTCGCCCACCACAGGCCCGCCGAGGCCATGCAGATCCGCACCGCCATGCCCTGGGCCAGGCCGAGGCTCTCGTGCTGGAGGTAGAGCACGAGGTTGAGGGCCAGCAGCAGGCCGCCGCCGAGGTAGCCGATGGCCCAGCCGCGCGAGGAGACCCCGTCGCGCTCCTCCGGCGTGGAGATCTGCGGCAGGAACGAGTCGTAGACCACGACGGAGGCGCCGTAGGCCAGGTTCGCCAGGATGAACAGCGCGCCGCCGAGCAGGTAGCGGTCGCCCTCGACGAAGAACAGGCACATCGCGGCCAGCGCGCCGACGTAGGCGAAGCCGCCCAGCAGCTCCTTCTTGCGGCCGGTGTGGTCGGCCAGCGCGCCGACGACCGGCAGCACCAGGATCTGCAGGAACACCGCGATCGTGGTGATCAGCCCGAAGTACGCGGCGGGCCTGATGTCGGCGCCGAGCACGTCCACGTAGCCGAGGTCGGGATGGCGGAGGACGAGCGCGTCGAAGGTGTCCAGGCACGTGCCGGACGCCACGGTGGGGAAGTCCTTGGCGCAGGCCGCGGTCTTGGCGACCGGGATGAGGTACGGGCCGAGGAAGACCGAGATGACCACCGTGTAGAAGGCGGAGTTGGCCCAGTCGTAGAAGTACCAGCCGCGTTGCTCGCGCCGGCGCGCGCCGGGGGAGTCGTCGAGGGCCGCGGGGGGTGCGGATACGGGCATGGTGACGGGTCGCTCCTCTGCGCGGTAAGGGGGGATGCTCAGGCGGCCAGGCGGCCGGGATGCCACTGGCCCCGGCGCTCCAGCACGTCACGCAGGCCGGTGACGTTGTCGGTCATGATGCCGTCGACGCCCAGGTCGAGCAGGTGCTCCATGCGGGCGGTGTCGTTGACCGTCCACACGTGCACCTGCATGCCGATGGCGTGCGCCGTACGGATGAGGCGCCGGGTGGTGACGCGCAGCCCGCGGAAGCCGACCGGCACCTGCGCGCACGGCACGCCGGCGCGCGACAGGCGGGTCAGCAGCCGGCCGTAGCCGGAGGTGGTGGCGGCGGCCCGCAGCGCGGCCACGCCGCGCGGCCCGAGCGCCGAGCACACCTCCCGGCCCAGCGCGGCCCTGGCCAGCACGAGCCGCTCGTCGGAGAAGGAGGTCAGGCAGATCCGGTCGTAGGAGTTGGTGCGCCTGATCGCCTCGGCGAGCGGGGCGATGGCGGCCGCCTCCTTGACGTCGATGTTGAAGCGGATCTCCGGCCAGGTGCCGAGGAGGTCCTCCAGCAGCGGGATCTCGTGGACGCCGGCGATGCGGGCGCGTTTGACCGTCTTGTAGGGCAGCTCGGAGATGCGGCCGCGGTGGTCGGTCACCCGGTCGAGCGTGTGGTCGTGGAAGGCGAGCAGCACGCCGTCGGAGGTGGCGTGCGCGTCGGTCTCCAGGTAGGTGTAGCCGAGCGCGACCGCCCGTTCGAACGCGGCGGCGGAGTTCTCCGCGCCTTCCGCCGCTCCGCCGCGGTGGGCGAAGGGCAGCGGGCCGGGGTGGTCGAGGAAGGCGAAACGACGGCTCAGCACGTCCTGAAGTATGCCCTTCCCGGGTGAACGGTGCGGTTACGAATCAGGGAGATTCTGCCACTCCTGGCGGCGGGCCTCGGCCAGCGCGATGGCGGCGGCGACCGCGACGTTGAACGAGCCGACCCGCCCGACCTGCGGGATGTAGCAGGCTCCGTCGACGGCGTCGAGCAGGGCGGGGGAGCAGCCGTGGTCCTCGCTGCCGACGACCAGGCACACGTCGCGGGCCAGGTCGGCGCGGTGCAGTGGCACGGCCTCGGCGGTCAGCTCGATCGCGAGCACCGCGTAGCCCTCTTCCCGCGCGGCCTTGACGGCCTCGACGGCGGGCACGGCCTCGTGCCAGTCGACCAGGCGCTCGGTGCCGAGCGCGGTCTTGCCCGCCTTGGGGTTGGTGGGCGGGGTCGCGTTGCCGGCCAGCCAGATCTCGTCGACGCCGAACGCGGCGGCGCTGCGGAAGATCGAGCCGATGTTGAACGGGCCGGTGACGGACTCGATGATGAGGCCGAGACGGTGGTGGGTGTTCCTGCGCCAGGTGCGGTTGAGCCGCTTGACGTCGGTGGGGCGCAGCTGCCTTCTCATCGGGTCACCTTCAGGATGCGGTAGGCGGCCCGGCTGGCCTCGCGGGAGGCCTGCCAGCCCTGCTCGCCGAGCCAGCGCTGCAGGGAGTCCGAGCCGAGGTGTTTCTGGACGACCAGGTAGGCCACGCCGTCGGGCGTGAGCCGGGTGAGCCACCTGGTGAGCATGTCGTGCAGTGCCTGCTTCCCAATCCGGATCGCAGGATTAGACCAGATGGCCCGAAATTTCACTTCATCTGGCACTTCATCAATATGTACTGACCTTACTTTGTCAAGGGCAGCGGCCTGGGCGTTCCGCTGGGTCAGCTCCAGGCTGCGCCGGTTCACATCGACGGCCCACACCGTCGCCCTGGGCGCCCGCTTGGCCATGGTCAGCGCGATCGGCCCGTAGCCGCAGCCCAGGTCGAGCAGGTCGCCCTCCTGCGGCGGCGGCGGGACGCTCTCCAGCAGCACCCGCGTGCCGACATCCACCCGGTCGGGGGAGAACACGCCGCTGTCGGTCTCCAGCCGCAGGTGCAGGTCGGGCAGGACGAGATCGACGGAGCCCGGCCTGCTCGCGGTCGACGGCTGCTCGGAGAAATAGTGGGCCACGTCGCCAAACGTTACGGGATCCGCGAGCCGAACAGGACCGCCGCGCCCGCCACCAGCAGCCCGGCCAGGATGGCGGCCACGATGAACCACTGGGTGATCTCCTGGTTGACCAGCTTGTAGCCGAGCGAGGTGCCGATCTGCTCGTAGACCTCGCGCAGCTCGCTGCCGGACTCGGCGGTGTAGGCGCGGCCGCTGGTGCCGTCGGACAGCGACTGCAGGGTCTGCTTGTTGACCGGGACGTTCACGGGCCGGCCGTCGATGTCGACGGTGCCCTCCTGGGTGCCGTACGCGATGGTGGAGACGGGGACGCGGGCCTGCTGGGCGGCCTCGATGGCCTCGTTCACGGAGCGGCCGGAGGTGTTGTCGCCGTCGGAGAGCAGCACGATGGCGGCCGGCGGCGGGTCGGTGGCGGCCTGCTGGTCGAAGGAGCGCACCGACTCCAGCGCGTTGAAGACGGCCTCGCCGATCGCGGTGCCGGGGCGGGTGGTGAGGTTGCCGATGGCGGTGACGACGGCCTGGTGGTCGGTGGTGGGGGAGATGACGACGTTGGCGGAGCGGGCGAAGGAGACGACGCCGACGTTGAAGCGGTCGGGCAGCTCCTTGGCGAACGCCTGGGCGGCGGACTTGGCGGCGCTGATGCGGTCGGGCTGGACGTCGTCGGCGTCCATGGACAGGGAGACGTCGAGGGCGATCATGATGGTGGCGCGGTCGCGGGGCACGCGGACCTGGTCGGCGGGCTTGGCGGCGCCGATGACCAGGAGCGACATCATGACGAGGAACAGGGCGGGGGCGACGTGGCGGCGCCAGCCGGGGCCGGCGGGGGCGACGAGGTTGAGCAGGGCGAGGTTGGTGAAGCGCACGGTGTAGCGGCGGCGGGCGAACATCGACGCGATGTAGCCGGCCACGAGCAGCAGCACCAGCACGAACAGCCACAACCACCCAGGGGCGAGGAATGTCATGCGGTGGGCCTCCGGTGGGCGAGGTGGCTCATGCGGCGCTGGCGCAGCACGAACTGCGCGACGTCGAACACCCAGTCGCGGTCGGTGCGCAGCACGAGGTGGGCGATGCCGGCGCGGCGCAGGGCCAGGCGGGTGCCCTCGCGCTGCAGGGCGGCGGCCTCCGCGTACGCGCGCCGAATCTTGGGCGAAAGGTGCACCTCGCGTACGTTCCCGGTCTCGGGGTCGGCGAACGCGACCCGGCCCACGTCGGGCAGCTCGAGCTCGCGGGGGTCGATGACCTCGACGGCCAGCACCTGGTGGCGGGCCGCCAGGCGCCGGATGGGGCGCTCCCAGGGGCGTTCGGCGTCGGGGTCGAGGTCGGGGCGGGCGTCGAGGAAGTCGGAGACGATCAGCCGCATGCCGCGCCGCCGGCGGGTGGCGGACAGGATCTCGATGCCTTCCGCGAGGTCGGGCGGGTCGGGGACGACGCTGCCGCGCGGGGCGTCCATGAGGGAGTGCAGCAGCCCGTAGAGGGCGGGGCGGCCGGTGCGGGCGGGCATGCGGTGCACGAACTCGTCGTGGATGACCAGCGCGCCGAACCGGTCGCCCATGCGGCTGGACAGGAAGCCGATCGCGCCGACGGCGGCCACGACCAGGTCGCGCTTGTCGGTCTCGGCGGTGCCGAAGTCCATGCTGGGCGACAGGTCGGCCAGGGCCCACGTCTCCAGCTCGCGGTCGGCGATGAGGTCGCGCACGTGCGGGACGGTCGTGCGGGCGGTGACGTTCCAGTCCATGCGGCGCACGTCGTCCTCGCCGGGCACGTAGACGCGGCTGTCGCCGGCCTCGCTGCCGGTGCCGGGCAGCAGGCCCTGGTGGGCGCCGTGCAGCAGGCCGTCGAGCCGGCGGGTGACGGTCAGCTCCAGGCGGCGCAGGGCCTGCTCTGCGGTGGTGGGGCTCAACGGTTCTGGTTCCAGACGACGAGGGGCGGGGGCACGGCCTGAAGGATCTGCTTGACGACGGTCTCGGGGTCGACGCCGTCGGCCAGGGCGTCGAAGGTGAGCATCAGGCGGTGCGCCATGACGTCCACGGCGACGTCGCGTACGTCGTCGGGCAGCAGGTAGTCGCGGCCGCGCAGCAGGGCGAGCGCCCGGCCGGCCGAGACCAGGCCGAGGGTGGCGCGGGGGCTGACGCCGATCTCGATGGTCTCGGTGAGGTCGGCCAGGCCGTACTCGGCGGGGGCGCGGGTGGACATGACGAGCCGGACGACGTAGTCGGCGACGAGCTGGTGCACCGAGACCTGCTCGGCCGCCTCCTGGAGGGCCAGCAGCTTGTCGGGGTCGAGCACCCGCTCGGGGACGGGCGGCCGGACGCTCATGCGGTGCAGGATCTCCAGCTCCTCGTGGGCGCTGGGGTGGGGGACGCGCACGCGGAACAGGAACCGGTCGCGCTGCACCTCCGGCAGGGGGTAGACGCCTTCGGACTCGATCGGGTTCTGCGTGGCGAGCACGATGAACGGCCTGGGCAGCGGGTGGGTGACGCCGGCGAGCGTGACCTGGCGCTCGGCCATCACCTCCAGCAGCGCCGACTGGACCTTGGCGGGGGCGCGGTTGATCTCGTCGGCCAGCAGGAAGTTGACGAAGACGGGGCCGAGCTCGACATCGAACTTCTCGTTGGAGGGATGGTAGACGCGGGTGCCGACGATGTCGCTCGGCACGAGGTCGGGGGTGAACTGGATGCGGGCGAACGTACCGCCCACGACGGTGGCCAGGGTGGCGGCGGCGAGGGTCTTGGCGACGCCGGGGACGCCTTCGAGCAGGCAGTGCCCCCGCGCCAGCAGGGCCACGAGGAGCCTTTCGACCATGTGGTCCTGCCCGACGATGACCCGCCGGACCTCGTCGAGACTCTGACGCAGCAGTGCCGCGTCGGTTCCGCCTGGCAACTCTTCGGCGACGCTCATGACGCCATTCCACCAAACGCGCCGCAAACGTGCACGACGCCACGTCTGTGCTTTCATGGCAAACGTGGCAAGTCCCCTGCAGTTCGGTGATCCTCCCCGGCTGGGGCCCTACGTGGTGCAGGCCCGCCTGCACGCGGCGCCGGCCGGGTTCGTGTACCTGGGCCAGGCGCCCGACGGGCGTGCCGTGTCGCTGGCGGTGCTGACGCGGGGCGCGGCCTACGACGCCGCCGCACGCGACCGGTTCGTCACCGCGATCCGGGAGGCGGGCGGCCGGGAGCGGTCCGGGATGCGGGGCTGGCTAGGGCGGTCCGGGCGGCAGCGGGGGGCGGTGCTGGAGGGCGCGCCCGAGGTGCTGGCGTTCGAGGGCGGGCGGGCGCCGTGGGTGGCGGTGCCGTACGCGCCGGGGCGGCCGGGGGCCGAGTGGTTCCTGGAGCCGGTCATGGTGGGCGGGACGTTCATCGGGGAGGCGCACGGGCCGGACTTCGTGCCGTACTGGCTGACCGACCGCGCGCCGGCGCTGCCGGGGCCGGCCAGGCGGCGGCTGCCGCTGACCGAGACGCGCAAGCGGGTGCTGCTGGCGGCGCTGGCGCTGGTGCTGCTGCTCCTGCTCGTGACGGCGATCCTGCTGTTGCTGCTGTTCGGGCGGCAGGACACCGAGCAGCAGCCGCGGCAGTTGCCGCCGACGGTCTTCGTGCCGACGCCGCCGCCGACGCCGGAGACGCCGGTGCCGCAGCCCTCGCCGTCGCAGTCGCCGTCGCCGTCGGAGAGCGGGCAGAACACGCCGGGACGGTCGCCGGGGGAGGATCCGGGCGAGGAGTCGCCGCTGTGAGGCGTAAATGGTTTGAGCCTCACGTAACGTGAGGCTTTAGCGTCCCCGGCATGGAAATCATCATTCAGGACACCCTGACGGCGATGGCCGAGCTGCTGGAGCTGCCGCTCGACCGGCGGCCCGACGCGTTGCGGGAGATCATGGCGCCGACGCGCGCGGCGATCCCTATGCCCGGCGACCTCGTCGACATCCACCACTCCGGCGGCGGCTTCCGGGTCGACGTCGACGACCCGCGCTACCTGCCGGCCGTCCGCGCCATGATCGAGCAGGACGTGCTCGGCCAGGTGCGGCGCGAGCTGGAGCGCGCCTCCGAGCGGCTGAGCGCGGCCAAGCAGCCCGACGTGATCAAGGTCATGTTCATGATGGGCAACCCCGACAACGAGCACCTCATGAAGACCTCCCGCGGCTACTACGGCATGGGCGGCGGCTCCGAGTGGCTGTACCTGCTGGCCTGGCCGTCGGAAGAGGTGATCGGGCGCATCGGGCACCTGGCGGTGCACGAGTTCCACCACAAGATCCGCTTCACCAACGTGGAGTGGAACCCGGTGACCGTGACCGTGGGCGAGCACGTGATCGCCGAGGGGCTGGCCGAGGCGTTCGTACGGGAGCTGTCGGGGCCGGAGGCGATGGGGCCGTGGTCGGGGATGGTGACCGGTGAGGCGTACGAGAGGGCGTACGAGAAGATCACCGCCGATTTCTGGCTGGAGGGGATGCAGCACACGTCCGCGTACGTGCTGGGTGACGGCCCGATGCAGAGGTTCGGGCAGGAGCCGCGCGGCATTCCCGACATGGCGGGATACGCGGTGGGCCTGAACCTGGTCGACCGCGCCCTCGCCGGGGCGGGGCTGACCGCCACGGAGGCGACCCTGCTGCCCGCCGCCGAGCTGCTGCGGCGCGGTGGCATCACCCTCTAGCCCGCTGGGCGGTGGGGGAGACGAACCGACCGGTGGGCCGGACGGACCGACCGGTGGGGAGACGAACCGACCGGTGGGGGTGACGGGCTACCCGGTGGGGGAGACGAACCCCGACTCGTACGCGGCGATCACCGCCTGGGTGCGGTCGCGCGCACCCAGCTTGGCCAGCACGTTGCCCACGTGCGTCTTGACCGTCTCCTGGCTGACCACGAGCTCCGCGGCGATCTCGTGGTTGGACAGGCCCTTGGTCATCAGCCGCAGCACGTCGCCCTCGCGACCGGTCAGCCGGTCGATGCCGGGCACCCGGGCCTGGGGGCGGCGGCCTGCCAGCGCCCGGATCGCGGCAGGGAACAACAAGGACTCACCCGCCGCCACCAGCCGGACGGCCTGCACCAAATCGTCCGGCCTGGTGCGTTTGAGCAGGAAACCGGACGCGCCGGCGCGCAGCGCGTCGTAGACGTAGTCGTCGTTCTCGAACGTGGTCACCACCAGCACCTTGGGCGGGTCGTCCAGGGCGAGCAGGCGCTCGGTGGCGCGGATGCCGTCGAGGGCGGGCATGCGCACGTCCATCAGCACCACGTGGGGCCGCTCCCGGCGTACCACGGGCAGCACGGCGGCGCCGTCGGCCGCCTCGCCGACCACCTCCAGGTCCGGCTCGCTGTCAAGGATGATGCGCAGGCCGGCGCGGATGAGGTCCTCGTCGTCGGCGATCACTACGCGCAGGGTCATGAGTGCGACCGTAGCGGCAGGCGGGCCGCGACCCGCCACCCGGTCCCGCTCTCCGTGGGGCCGGCGTCGAGCGTGCCGCGCAGCAGCCGGACCCGCTCCCGCATCCCGGCCACGCCCCTGCCGCCCGTGCGGGCGCGGGCGCTCCTCCCGCCGTCGTTGGTGACCTCCAGGCGCAGGTCGTCCCCTTCGACGGCGGCGGTCAGGCGTACCGGGCCGCGGCCGTGCTTGAGGGCGTTGGTCAGTGCCTCCTGCACGATGCGGTACGCCTCGCGCGAGACGACGGCGGGCACCCCGGACAGGTCGCCCACCTCTCGCAGCACCCGGGCACCGGAGGAGGCGATGAGCTCGTCGAGGTCCTCCAGCGTCCCCTGCGGCGCGGGCCCGCCGCGCGATCCGGCGCCGTCGTCGCGCAGGACGCCCAGCACGTGGTCGAGGTCCTCCAAGGCGGTGCGGGCCGACTGCTCGATGGCGGCCAGCGCCGTCCTGGCGGTGGCGGGGTCGCGGTCGAGGACCCGGCCCGCCGCGGCGGCCTGCAAGGTGACGACGCTGAGCGCGTGGCCGACCGAGTCGTGCAGCTCGCGGGCCAGCCGGTTGCGCTCGGCCAGCGTACGGGCGTGCTCCTCGGCGGCGGCCAGCCGTTCGGCGGGGGTGGGGCCGAGCAGGACGGGCGCCAGCCGCGCCAGCAGCTCACCCGCGCCGGCGGCCATGGCGACCAGGGCCGCCAGCAGCGCGAGCCCCGCCACCGCCCACCCGATGGCGCTCCACCCGGGCGTGACGGGAAGGCCGAGCACCGGCGTCGACTGCCCCGTGAACGGCAGCACCAGCGTGACCATCGTGAACGGCACCACCGCCAGCGTGAACCCGCTCACCACCCCGCCGACCGCCAGGTGCAGCGTGAACCAGGCCGCCGTGCGCCGCCGCTCCTGCCACGACCGCCCCTGCTGCCGCGGCGGCGGGGTCTCCACGCGTGCCCCGAGCAGGCCCTGCGCCGCGTTCACCGACAGCCCGCGCACCGGCAGGAACAGCCCGGTCACCGCCACCACGGGCAGCACCGCGGCGAACACGCCGACCTGGACGGGCAGCAGCAGGTTCGCCGACTCGCCGCGCGCGAGGCCGGCGACGAGCACGCCGACCATCATGTACGGCATCAGCAGCGCCCCGCCCAGGACGAGGCACGTCCAGCGACGGGCAAGGCTCCTTCTCACATCCGCGATTGTATGTCGACGGAAATTCGCTCTGGGAGTAATGCGCTTTCAGGGAAATGCGCCGCCAGCGAAAGCTTTCCTTTGTCACGGCCGGCCGGGTCTAGCGTTTTCCGAAGAAAGGCACGCGGAGAAAGGAAGCACCCGTCATGACGGAGACCCAGCGTGCGGCCTGGCCAGACCAGCTCGGCCGGCGCCTGCTGAAGGAGCGGATCGTCGTCCTCGGCCAGGAGGTCGACGACGAGATCTGCAACCGGCTGTGCGGGGAGCTGCTTTTGCTGGCCGCCGAAGACCCACGGCAAGACATAACGCTTTACATCAATTCACCGGGCGGCAGCGTGCAGGCGGGCCTCGCGCTCTACGACATGATGCAGTTCATTCCTTGCGACGTGCGGACGGTGGCGATGGGCCTGGCCGCGTCGATGGGCCAGGTGCTGCTGACCGCCGGCACGAAAGGCAAACGCTACGCGCTGCCCAACGCCCGCGTCGTGATGCACCAACCGCTGGGCGGCATCGGGGGCTCGGCCAGCGACATCCAGATCCAGGCCGAGAACATGCTCTACACCAAGCGGCGGATGGCCGAGATCATCGCCCACCACACCGGCCAGCTGCTCGAACGCATCCAGGCCGACTCCGACCGCGACCGCTGGTTCACCGCCCGGCAGGCCCTCGAATACGGCATCGTCGACCACATCGCCGAAGGGATGAACTGACATGAGCGGCCGATACGTGCTGCCCTCGTTCACCGAACGCACCTCCTACGGGGCCAAAGAGGTCAACCCGTACAACAAGCTGTTCGAGGACCGCGTGGTGTTCCTGGCCGCGCCGATCGACGACACCCTCGCCAACGACGTGATGGCGCAGCTCCTGACGCTGGAGTCGCTCGACCCCGACCGCGACATCAGCCTCTACATCAACTCGCCCGGCGGGTCGTTCACCGCGATGACCGCCATCTACGACACCATGCAGTTCGTCCGCCCCGAGATCCACACCGTCTGCATCGGCGAGGCCGCCTCCGCGGCCGCGGTCCTGCTGGCGGCCGGCACGCCCGGCAAACGCTCCGCCCTGCCCCACGCCCGCGTGCTCCTGCACGAGCCGCGCACCGAGGGCGGGCGCGGCCAGGGCAGCGACCTGGAGATCCACGCCCGCGAGATCCTGCGGATGCGCGACCAGCAGGAGGAGATCCTCGCCCGGCACACCGGCAGGGGCGTGCTGGAGATCAGGAAGGACATCGAACGGGATCGCATCTTCACGGCCGAGCAGGCACGCGCATACCGGCTGATCGACGACGTCTACGCGTCGCGGAAGCGGACCTTGATGCCGGCCCGCTGACGCGCGCCCGTCCTTGGGTGGTGTGGTGCTGCGGGACACGCCGGGGTGTGCGGCACCGCCCTGCCGTTTCGGGGTGGCTTCTGCGTCGGGGGCCGGGCACGTAAGCTCCCTTGCGAGCCCGCGGGGCGTCGATGGTGGCGGCCCGCGGGGCCGGTGTGCCGCACGGAACGGAGAACGCGCATGACCGCCGACCAGCAGCCCTGGCAGTGGGACGAGCCGACCTGGCGTGCCCATGTGGCGCGGGTGCGTGCCGGGCGTTCCCTGCGACCCGCGTCCTGGCCGGGCGGGGCCCGGGTGGCCGTCGCGCTGTCGTTCGACGCCGATCACGAGACGATCCCGTTACGTCACGGCGAGACCGGCCCCGGCAAGCTGGCCCAGGGCGAGTACGGCTCGCGCGTCGGCGCGCCACGGGTGCTGCGCCTGCTGGAGCGCTTCGGCGTCCCGGCGTCGTTCTTCATGCCGGCGGTCTCGGCGCTCCTGCACCCGGAGGAGGTACGGAGCTACGTGGCCGCCGGGCACGAGGTGGGCATGCACGGCTGGATCCACGAGAGCAACACAATGCTCGACCCGGCCGACGAGCGCGAGCTGGCCCTGCGCGCCGCCGACACCCTGGAGAAGCTGACCGGCACCCGGCCCGTCGGCATCCGCACCCCCGCGTGGGAGTTCTCCCATCACACGCTGGCGATCACGCGCGAGCTGGGGCTGCGTTACGACTCGTCCCTGATGGCGGACGACGACCCGTACGAGCTGCTGGCCGACGGTGAGCCGACCGGCGTGGTGGAGATCCCGGTGGAGTGGATCAGGGACGACGTCCCGTACCTGACGATCGAGCACCGGGGCGGGCTACGGTGGTCCACGCCGCCGCGGCAGGTGGCCGGGGTCTGGCGCGACGAGTTCGACGCCGCGCTGGAGGAGGGCGGGCTGTTCCAGCTCACCATGCACCCGCACGTCATCGGGCACCGCTCCCGCATGGTGGCGCTGCGTGAGCTGCTGGAGCACATCGACGCGCACGAGGGCGTCTGGTACGCCACGCACGCCCAGGTCGCCGAGTACGTCCTGGAGCGGTGCCCCTGACCGCCGTGCCGAGTACATCCCGGTGGCGAGTACGTCCCCGAGCGGTGCTCCTGACCGTGGCGTCGTGGCCGGACTACCATCACCGTATGGCCGTTCGTGCAGCCGACCTCGCGCCCCCGGGAGGCGGTCGCGGCTGCCACGGCCGTAATGAGGACGGCGAGCGGAGCGTGTCATGGAGCCGTTGACCTTCGACAGCCGCGATCTCGGGCAGACCGAGGAGTTCCTCAGCAAGGCCTACGCCAGGATGAGCATCGGGTCCGACGTGGCCGGGCCGCGTACCCGGATCTCGCGTGAGGTGCTGGGCTCGGTCAGCGTCGACCGGCTGTGGCTGGAGTGCGCGATGAGCTACGACGTGCACCCGCTGGGCAAGGTGTGCCTGTGCGTGGTGGAGTCGGGGTCGATCGTGCAGCAGGTCGCGGGCCAGGAGGAGGAGGTGTTCGGGCCGGGTGACGCGGTGTTGTTCGCGCCGCCGGACCGGCCCTACGCGGGCGAGGTCCGCCGGTCGCGGTACAACATCGTGATGTTCGACGACGCGTTGCTGCAGTCGGTGGCCGGCACGTCGCCGGAGCACGGCCCGGGGCCGGTGCGGCTGCTGGGGCACCGGCCCGTGTCCGCCGCCGCCGGCCGGCACCTGCAGCGCACGATCGCCTACCTGCGTGACGACGTCCTGGGGAACGCGGCGGTGGCGGGCGAGCCCCTGGTGGTCTCGGCGGCCGGGCAGCTCCTGGCCGCGAGCGTCCTGACGGCCCTGCCCAGCACCGCCGCCACCGACGCCGCCTCCGACGCGACCGGCGCCGACCGCCGCGACGCCCATTCGCAGACGTTGCGCCGCGCCATCGCGTTCATCGAGGAGCGGGCCGGCACGCCGATCGGCATCGACGACATCGCCGCGGCCGCCCGGGTCAGCGCCCGCGCCCTGCAGTACGCCTTCCGCCAGCACCTGGGCACCACCCCGCTGGGCTACCTGCGCCAGGCCAGGCTGGCCCGCGCGCACGCCGAGCTGCTGGCCGGCGATCCGGCGGCGACGACGGTGGCCGCGGTCGCGGCCCGCTGGGGCTTCTTCCACCCGGGCCGCTTCGCGCTGTCCTACAAGGCCGCGTACGGACGCGCGCCCAGCGACACCTTGCGCTCCTCGGCCGGCTAGCCCCGCGCCCCGTACGGCTGGCGGCGCGCCCCCGTACGGCTGGCCGCGCGCCCGGACAGCCGTATGCTCCCCGGTCGGATAGCCGTGAAACGAGGTGGCCGACTTCGCTTGCTGGACAGGCAGCGGGGCGCGTTCTTCGTCTGGTGTGCAGACGGGGCGGGGCCGTAAGGCCAAGAGTGAGGTCAGAGGAACCGTCCGGGGTTCCGCCGCGAGATCGTCACGATGGAGCCCATGCTGGAAGATCCGACAGGCACGACCGCGTTCAGTCTTGGGCTCCAGGAGCAACGATCGCGGGCCGGAAGGGCGTCATGTCTCCCCTGATCCTGAGCTGCCGGGAGCTGCCCGGAGGAGTCCTGATCACCGTGGCGGGCGAGCTCGACTCCAGCAACTCCGACAAGCTGCAGTCCTACGCCGAGCGGTACTGCCGGCTCGGCGCCGGCATGGTGCTGGACCTGCACGGGCTGACGTTCCTGGACAGCCGGGGCCTGCACGTCCTGCTGCGGCTGCAGGCCGCCGTGCGCGCGCAGGGCGGCGTGCTGCGCCTGGCCGACGTGCAGGAGCTGCCCGCACGCGTCCTGGAGATCACCGGCGTGCGGCAGGCCCTGGTCATCGAGCCCGACGTGCGGCAGGCCATCGCCGCGATGCGCGAGCGCCGGCCGGACGACGCGCGGCTGCCGGGCGGCCGGTAGGCGAGGCAGAGGGCCTCGCGATGCTGGATCATGGTGATCCGGTCGCGCGCCGTCCCGTCACGGCTCGGTACGTTCGTCCTGTCCTAGGGGTGTGACCATCGGCGACGGCAAGGAGTGCACCGTGGACACCCGCTGGGCGGACCTCGGCTCGGACCCCGTCCTCCACGCGATGGTGGTGGGGGCCGGCTGCGTGCTGGCCCTCGCCCCGGCCCTGCTGCCGTCCTGGCGTGCCGGCGCCGGGAAGAGGTGGCCGTACGTCGTCATGGCGTTCGGCATGGCGGCCGGGCACCTGGACGGGGTGTTCGTCGTCGTCGCGGTGCTCGCGCTGCTGGTCGCCGGCTGGCTGTGCGGCGCTCCGTCCCGGCGGGCGGAGGTCGGCCACCACCTTCAGGACTTCGTGCTCATGTCGGTGCTCCTGGTATTGGCGGCGCTCGGCGGGCCGGGGCTCGACGGCTCGTGGTCCGGGCACGCCCACGCGGGCGGGTCGCTGGGCGCGGTGGCCCTGCTCATCGGCCTGGGCTGGACCGGTGCCCGGCTGGCCCGCGTCCTGCTGGAACGGGGCGGGGACCGCAGGGCGCTGGGCCGGGACGCGTGCTCGGCCGGGATGGCGGCCAGCATGGCGTTCATGGCGGCGCTGGCCCTGTGAGGGGCCACTGTGACGCGGTCCGGGGCAGGCTGTCCGGGCAGGCGGGCTCGTCCAGGAACAGGAACAGGAACAGGAACAGGAACAGGAACAGGAACAGGAAGGGGAGGGGCTACTTGCCGTGCGGGTCGGCGGCGTTGAGGGTCGCGACGACCTGGTCGTAGTCGCCGCGCGCCTCTCCGTACCGCAGGAACTTGACCCGCTCGACCTGCACCTCCTTCGCGTCCGGGCGCGTCTCCAGCAGCTCGACGACCTCCGCCACGTACTCCTCCAGCGGCATCGCGAACTCGCTGCTCTCCTGCCCGGGCAGCAGCGCGGTCCGTACGGACGGCGGCACCAGCTCCGTCACCTTCACGTTCGTGTCGGCGAGCTGCAGTCGCAGCGACTCGCTGAGCATGTGGATCGCCGCCTTGGACGCGTTGTAGCTGGGCGTCACCTTGAGCGGCGCGAACGCGAGCCCGGAGGAGACGGTGACGATCGTGGCGTCCGGCCGCGTCTGCAGGTGCTCGACGAACGCGGCGATGAGTCGGATCGGGCCGACCACGTTGGTCGTCACCACCTCCTCGGCGGAGGCCAGGAACGACTCGGGCCGGTGCCAGTCCTCGACCCGCATGATGCCGGCCATGGTGACCAGCACGTTCAGCTCGGGGTGCCGGGCCAGGACGTGCTTGGCGGCGGCCTCGATGCTCGCCGCGTCCGTCGTGTCGATCCGCACGGTGTCGATGCCGGGGTGCTCGGCGGCGATCCGCTCCAGCAGGTCGGCCCGCCGGCCGCCGACGATGACGGTGTTCCCCTTGGCCTGGAGGGCGAGGGCGAGCGCGAGACCGATGCCGCTGGTGGCGCCGGGGATGAAGATGGTGTTTCCGGAGATGTTCATGCTTCGAGGGTGCCGTGCCGGCGGGCGCGGGTGCAGAGACCGCTTGTCGGGGGATCCGCGATCCTCCGAACGTGTGCGCGAATTCCGCCAGACAGGGCCGGGTGGCCGGCTGACGGTGATGGAGCCATAGCCGATGGCTATGGACACAGGTATTGGCCACCGGCCTGCCGGCCTCGCCACCATGAAGAAACTTCACACCAGGAGGTTTCTGTGACCGAACTGAGCCGAGCCACCCTGCTGCGGACCGTGGGCGTCGGCGCCGCCGGCCTGGCCCTGGCGGCCGTGGGCAGCCCCTCTTCGGCCGAGGCGAAACCCGCCAAGGAGCACCCCAACGTCAAGCTGATCCGCGACTACTACGCGGCATATGCGCGCAACGACCTGACCGCCTTGCGTGAGCGCTTCTTCGCCGCCGACATCGTGTGGACCATCCCGGGGCACCATCCGCTCGCCGGAACCAAGCGAGGCGCCGACGAGGTGCTGGCGTTCTTCGCCCAGCTCGCCCGCGCGGGCTTCCGCGCCGACCCGATAGCCCTCGCCGCCGACGGCGACTGGGTGATCGACCTGCACCGGGGCTGGAGCACGCAGCCGGAGGGCCTGGACATTCTCTGGGCGCTGGCCTTCCGCATCCGGGCCGGCCGCATCGTCGAAGCGGTCAACTTCGCCGCCGACCAGCATGCGGCGGACGCGTTCTTCTGGCGCAGATATCCGCTCGCGAAGATCCCCGAGCGGCTGGAGACGCCGAACGGCGACTGAGTCAGGACTGCGCCGGGGGCCGGGCGACGACACCAAGCGAGCAGCGCTGGGGGAACCGCCTCGTCACTGTCTTGCGGCGAGGACGGCGGACGCGGCGGCCAGGGCGAAATAGGCCCCTGGCGCGGCGATGTTGTGGAAGACCCCGGCACGGACGTGGGCGACGAGCGCGCCGAGGAAGAACAGCACGAGCCCGATCGCGGCGGCGAGGCCGATGTACGGGACTCCCATGATCCCGAGGGCCAGGCCGGCGGCGCCGGCGGCCTTGAGCGCCCCCAGCAGCGGGACCCAGGACGGGTCGACGTTCACGGCGGTGGAGTTGGCCAGGACCCAGGGAGCCCGCGCGAAGTCGAGAACGGCGATCACGGCGTTGGCGACGATCGTGATGACGGTGACGACGAGGTAGGCGGTGTGCATGCTTCCTCTCGGGTCAAGGCGTGCCGCCGTGATGGTGCCCGGCGCCGGACAGACCTCACCTCCACCTGGGGAAGCGGGACGTCTCGGCGGCATCCAGCAAATTAGCATCACGGAAAATCATCGGTCAATCACTTACCGTGATCGAGCGTCTGGGGGCTGATGGCCGACGCGTCACCCCTCCTCGGGAGGTGTCAGGAAGTCCTGGAGCTCGCGGTGGCGGAACTGGTACGTGGCGCCGCTGACGCGCAGCAGGCGGGCCTCGCAGGCCCAGTCGAGGAAGCTCCACAACCGCAGGGGCAGCAGGCCGCGAGTGGCGGCGACGGTCAGGCCGATCATGGTGCGGGTCCAGGCGAGGGCGCCGAAGCTCAGGCCGAACGCGACGCCGCCGACCAGCGCGCACGCCAGCGACTCGGCCAGGCCCCGGCTCATCACGAACACCAGGAAGGCCGCGACGCCGCCGGTCAGGCCGAACACCAGCCCGATCACCGGGTTGCGGTGCAGGGCCTCGCGCGGGTGGGCCAGCTCGGCGTCCATGCTCCACCCGCCGGTGGCGATCTTGAAGACCACCCCGAGCGCGAACGCCAGCACGAACGCGCCGCTCACCCCCACGACCAGCGCCGCCGGTCCGGCGTGGGCCAGGCGCAGCGGCGCCAGCCCGGTGAGCGCGCCGCACAACCCGAAGCCCGTCAGCGTGATCGGCTCGGCGCGGATCGCCTCGGAGACGGTCATCCGCTCGGCCCCGAGCCGGCCGGCGGCGGTCAGCCCGATGGCCGTGCCGAGCGTCAGCCCTCCGGTGCCGCCCGCGACGACGGCGAAGCTCAGGTCGAACACCCGGCCGCCGGTCAGGAGCAGCCCGGCCAGGCCGCCGAGCACGCCGACGGGCAGGCCCGCCAGCGCGCCGAGCAGCGCGCCCGTCAGGCGGCGCCGGTGAGGGACGTTCGTGCGCCCGCCCGCCGCCGCCGGCCACGACGACCACGACAGGCCGGTCACGATTCCCACCCAGGACGTCATGAGTGCGAGAGTGAGCGCCTGCTCCGCGCCCCCGTCCATGCCCCCGTCCATGCCCATGCCCATGCCCATGCCCATGCCCATGCCTATGCCCGGGCTTGCGTCGCCGGCTCCTGAGCCCGTCCAGAAGGCGAGCATGGCGACGACCGCGAGGGTCACCGCGAACAGGCAGTGCAGCACCCGCACCAGGCGCCGGCCGCCGATCGGCCACAGCAGGTGGGGGACCAGGTCGATCGCCGTCAGGCCGGGCGGCGGCCGGTCCGTCGCGGCGGTGCGGGCGGCCTGCCAGCGCAGGTGGGCCGCCAGGCGCACCAGCCAGGCCCGCACCTGGTCCGGCTGGTACGGGGTGCGGTGCGCGGCCCGGGGCGTCAGCCGGGTCGCCGCCGGGACGTACGCCTCCAGCAGCCGCCCGGCGATCGCGTCCGCGCCCGCACGAGGGTCGGCGTGCGGATCGGCGCGCAACAGCTCGTACGGCTCGGCGCCGGACTCCACGGCGGTGACCGTCAGCAGCAGCCGCCAGGGTGTGGCGAGCGCGAGGTGGACGGCCCGGCCCGCCGGCCCCGCCAGAGCCGCCTGGATGCCGTCGCGGTGCCCGGCGCAGGGATGGCCGTCCGGCCAGCGGGCCTTCAGGTAGACGGCGATCTGCTCGACGGTCAGGTCGCGCAGCCGGATCAGGGCGGCGTCGTCGAGCCAGACGCCGGCCGCGCGCAGCTCGGCGTAGCGGTCGGCGCGGCAGGTGACGACGACCGGGCCGGCGCGGCGCCCGGACAGGTCGCTGTAGCGGTTGAGCTCGGCCAGCAGGCCCATCGCCCGGCGGGGCGTCCCGGCCGGCAGGCCGGGGTCCAGCTCGTCCAGCCCGTCCACGACCGGGAGCACCCTGCGGTCGCGGACCAGCCGGTGCGCGTCGCCGGCCGCGAGGCCGAAGTCCTGCACGAGCTGCTCGGCCAGCCAGGTCTCGAACGGCCTGCCGACGGTCCAGCGGGCCGCGTTCAGGCGGACCGGGACCAGGCGCGGGGGGTCGCCGGTGGTCAGCCGGGGCTCCAGGAGTTGCAGGACCAGCTCGATGGCGAGGACCGTCTTGCCGGCCCCCGACTCGCCCACGACCAGCAGCCGCCGGGGGTGCAGGGCGGTGAAGAAGCGGCCGATGGTGTGCAGGTCGTCCGGGCTCTGGGCGGAGTGGCGGGTCGTGTGCGGGTCGTCCGGGCTCTGGGCGGAGTGGCGGGTCGTGTGCGGGTCGTCCGGGCCACGGCCGGAGGGGTCGGTGTGAGCGGGGCCGAAGGAGACGGGTGCGATGTCGTAGCCGCCCAGCAGCCCTTTGCGCGCCCGGTCCTCCTCGCGCAGCACGCGCCGGACCAGCAGCTCCACCGCCGGATCCCGCCCGGCCCAGGAGGCACCGGTCGCAGGCGACGGAGAAGGAGCCGCGCCGGAATCCGGTGGCGGGAAAGGAGCCACGCCGGATGCAGGCGGAGGAGCCGCGTCAGGCGGGGGAGCGGTCTCGTCGGGTGCGGGCGGGGGAGTGGCCGGGGCGGCGAGGGCGGCTCGGGCGGCGCGCCACCGTTCGAGCTCCCCACCGATCAGCTCCTCAGGATGCCCGCACGACCGCAGGCAGGCCGTGACGAACGCCCGCACGAACTCCCACCGCGGCAACCGCCCGCTCTGCCGCAACACGTGCGAGGTGGTGCTCTTGGGCAGCGCGTCCACCATGGTGCCGTCCGAGGCGGCGATCCGGCCGCCGAGCGACCGCAGCCGGCTGAGTGACGGCTCGCCGGCCCACTGCCGCAGCCGTACCAGCGCCGCGACGAACTCCGCCACGTCGGCGGCCTGCCCGGGATCGGGCGGGAGGGGACGTTGGGCGCTCATCGGTCGCCGGTCCTGACCAGCGCCCACGTGAAGGACGCGCGCCCGCGCCACCGCCCGGGCACGCACACCCCTTCCAGGGTCTGGACGTGGCGCGCCTCCATGAGGAAGTTGCGCGCCTCGTCGGCCTCCACCAGGTCCCGCCCGACGGCGATGGGGACGAAGCCGTGCCGCGGGATGTAGACCCAGCGCCCCCGGTCCCAGTCGTAGGGGTCGAACCAGCGGTGCCGTACGGTGCCGGACACCCGCACCTCCCGCCCGTCCCTGGTCAGCACGAACGAGCCCTGCGAGCGCAGCAGGCTCATCCTGCTGACGTAGAACAGCTCGGTGCCGATGAAGGCGTTGATCCGCGCGTCCCAGTGGTCGTGCAGCCAGGCGGAGTCGTGCTCGCCGAGCCGGGCGGCGCGCCGCACGAGCTGGCGTTCGAAGCGGCGCTGGTTCTTGCGCTCGGCTTTCTTGATCACTTTGAACGAGCGGAGCCAGCGCAGTGACATCGTCCTGGAGGTGCCCGCCCCGTCCATGAAGTGCTGGAGGAAGTCGGAGGCGATCGGGTGGAAGTCCCGGCCGCCGTCGATGATCGAGCGGAACAGGTCCACCAGCTCGGGCACCGGCCGGCCGGTCCGCCGCCGCAGCCCGCGCACGAACATGCGGGCCTTGTCCAGGGTGAGTGCGAGCGTCACGAACACGTCGGGCGGTACTCCTCCTCCGGGATGAGCATCTCCCATTCGCCGCGGCCGAGCGCGCGGCCCGCGTTGGCGCACGCGGCGGCGACGAGGTCGGCGGGGGTGCCGGTGTGCCACAGGCGCGCGGTCCCGTCGCCGGAGACGGTGGCCACCGCCGTGCCGTCGGGGGCGTAGGCGAGCGCGACGACGCCGCGGGTGTGGCCGGTCATGGGGTCGCCGAGGGGCCGGTGCGTGCGCAGGTCCCACAGCAGCACGTCGCCGCTCTGCAGGCCGGTGGCCAGCACCTGGCCGTTCCTGCTGAACGCGAGCGCGTTGGGCGCGTCGTCCTCGGGGACCAGGGCGACGCCGTTGGTGCGGCGCAGCCGGACGTCCCACAGCCGCACGGCGTCGTCGGCCGCCGTGAACGCCAGCGTCGCGCCGTCGGGGCTGAAGGCCAGGTCGTTGACCAGCCCGCCGGCGACGGCGGGCGGGGTGCCCTCGATCTGGCGGCGGGTGGCCACGTCGAACAGCCGCACCCGCGAGTCGAAGCCGGCGCTGGCCAGCGTCCTGCCGTCGGGGCTGATGGCCAGGCCGGTGATGACGTCGGTGTGGTCGGCGACGCGGATGCGCGGCCCGAACTCGCGGCGGGTCGCGACGTCCCAGAACGCGATGGCCCCTTCGTGCTGGACGGCGGCGAACCTGCCGTCCGGGCTGAACTCGGCCAGGCCGTCGAACGTGCGGTCATGGGCGAGCACGCGGCGGCTCGCGAGGTCCCAGACGCGCAGGCCGTCCATGGCGGAGGTCAGGAGCGTGCGCCCATCGGGCGCGAACGCGATCTTGATGACGGCGCCGCGGGCGCCCGGGGCGCGCAGCGGCGGGCCGAGGGGCCGCTGGGTGGCCGCGTCGTACAGGTGGACGGCGGGGTCGTTCCTGCCGGGGCCGCCGGTCGCCAGGATCCGCCCGTCGGGGCTCAGCGCGACGGCGTTCTCCGCCGGCACCGGCCGGCCGATCTGCAGGTGGACCTGCGGGTCGGCGAGCCGGACCACGCCGTCGTCACTGGCGGCGGCCAGCAGCTTCCCGTCCGCGCTGAACGCCACCCGCCTGACGCTCATGGGGTTGTCCTGGAGCGCGAGCACCCGCTGCCGGCTGGCGGTGTCCCACAGGACGGTACGGCCGGAGCGCCCGCCGGTGGCGATCCGGGTGCCGTCGGGGCTGAAGGCGACCGAGTAGAAGCCGTAGATGCTGTCCTTGATCACGGCCTTGCGCTCGCCCGACGCTACGTCCCACAGCCCGGCGCCGTTGTCGAAGCCCACGGTCGCCAGCGTCCTCGCGTCCGGGCTGAACGCGATATCGAGCAAGGGCTTGCTCTGCCGGGCGATCGGGCCGCCCAGCGGGCGTGAGGTGGCGGCGTCCCAGAGCCGGACGGCCCGGCCCCGCGCGACGGCCAGGGTCCTGCCGTCCCTGGTGAACACCACCCGCTGGACGATGCTCGCCAGCTCCGGCCCGTGGTCGGGGCGGCCCATCGCGGGGCCGCGCGGGCGGTGCGTGGCCGCGTCCCACTGCCGGACGACGCCTCTGAAGTCGCCCGTCACGAGCGTCCTGCCGTCCGGGCTGAACTCCAGCGCCGACACGACCTCCTCCTGCTTCACGTCGGGCCCGAGTCGGCGGCGGGTGGCCACGTCGTAGAAGCGGACGGTGCTCAGGCACGCGGTGGCCAGGGTGCGGCCGTCGGGGCTGAGGGCCACCTCGACGTCCGAGCACTCGAACCTGGCGCGGGTGATCGGGGCGCCGAGCTGCCGGCGCGTCGCGGTGTCCCAGAGGCGGGCGGTGCCGTCGGCGCCGCCGGTCGCGACGGTCGAGCCGTCGGCGCTGAACGCCAGGGACGTGACGCCGCGCGTGTGCCCGGTGAGCTTGCCCCGGCCGGTGCTGGTCGCCGCCGACAGCAGGCGGTTGCGGGCCTCGTCGGTCTGCGCGAGGTTCCAGGCCGCCACGGCCAGCACCGAGGACAGGGCGACGTCGCCGGTGACCTCGCTCTGCGCGGCGAGCTGGCGGGAAAGGGCCACCCGGCGCTGCCGGCCGGCCTCGTCGGCCGCGTTGACGGCGATGGCGGCGGCGGCGAGGGCGAGCACCGACACCATCGCCAGGCCCGCCACGGCGAGCCGGCGGCGGCGGCCGGCCCGCCGCACCTCCCGCGTGGAGGCCGCGACGAAGCTCTCCACGACGGGCCCCGGCGGCGGGAAGCTGTCGGGGTCGCGTTCCCAGCGGGGCCGGCTGTCCTGCACGGCGAGCAGCCGGGCGCCCCGGTAGAGGAACGCGGGGTCGCGGTGGTTGCCGTCCCACTGGGCGGCGGCCTCCACCAGCCGGTCGTAGACGGCCTGCGCGGCGAGGTCGGGTTCGAGCCACTGCCGCAGGGCGGGCCAGGCGGTCAGGAGGGCGTCGTGGGCGATCTCGGCGCTGTCCACGTGCAGGGTGAGCAGGCGCCGGTCGGCGAACGCGGACAGCAGCGCCCCGACCTGCTCGCGCCGCTGCTCGGTGTGCGCGGAGGCGGCGGCGTGCAGCTCGGCCAGCCGCGCGGCGCGCCGCGCCACCTGGCCGCCCGCGGTGATCAGGGTCAGGCGGCGGAAGATCCGCAGCGCGGCCTTGCGGTCCTCCGGCGGCAGCCGCTCCAGCACCTCGTCGGCGGTGCGGCGCACGGAGTCGCGCACCCCGCCCGACTCCTCGTAGCCGCGCAGGGTCAGGGTGCCGTCCGCACGCCGTTCCCAGGTGTTGCGCAGCGCCTGCGAGAGCAGGGGCAGCGCGCCCGGCAGGGGACGGTCGCCCGCGCCGAGCCCCGCCCGCAGCTCGGCCAGGATGGTCTCCACCAGGCCGGGCTCGATCTTCAGCCCGGCGGCGGCGGCCGGGCCGGTGATGGCCAGCCGCAGGTCCGCCTCCGTCATCGGCTCGACGATGACCTGGCCGTCCTGGATGGCCTCGGCGAAGCGGGGGTAGGCGGCGCACCGGTCCCAGTGGTCGGCGCGCACCCCGACGACCACCGCGGCGCCGTGCGGGCCGCCGGTCAGGGCGTGCAGGGCGGCCACGTACGTCTGGCGCTCGCGCTCGTCGGCCACCAGGGTGAACAGCTCCTCGAACTGGTCGGCCACCAGCAGGAGCCGGTCGTCCCCTCCGGGCAGGAGCCGCCGCGGGTCGTCGCGCAGCCGCTCGGCCACCGTTTCCGCGTCCCCGCCGAACTCCTTGGCCCAGACCTCGGCCAGCGTGCGGAACGGGGTCGCGGTGGGCGTGGTGAGCAGGCACCGCCACGCCCCTAGTTCCCCTTTGGCCACGGCCGGGAGCAGGCCCGCCCGTAACAGCGACGACTTGCCGACGCCCGAGGCGCCCGAGACGAGCAGGACGGCGCCGCGGCCGGCCAGTCGCCGCCCCAGGCGTTCGAGGAGGTCGCGGGTGGCTCGCGTGCGGCCGAAGAACAGCTCGGCCGCGCCCTGCTCGAACGGGGCCAGGCCCTGGTAGGGGCAGATCTCGCTGGGATGATCACCCCGCTCGCCCATGGCGGTCATTCTGACAAACCGGGCCACTGGCATCAAACGGTTGTCGTCCGATTTCGTCCAATGTCGTCCCACCTGTGGCCGGAACGGCTCCAACGCGATTCTGATGGACGCCTGATGGTTGATCGACGGGGGACACGTTGGATTCTGCGGGGACACTGCTGCGGGGATGGCGGAAGCGGGCGTTGATGACCCAGGAGCAACTGGCCGAGAAGGCGGGGCTCAATGTGCGGACCGTGCGGCGGCTGGAGAACGGAGGCCTCTGGCAGCCGCGCAGCAGGTCCGTCCTGCTGCTGGCGCAGGCCCTGGAGCTGGACGGCGCGGAACGGGAGCTGCTGGCCGGAGAGGCGGGCGAGCCGGCCGTGACCACGATCGTCCCCCGGCAGCTGCCCGCCGGCCTCGCGAGTCTGATCGGCCGGGAGGACGAGCTGGCGGCCCTCACCGGCGACCACCACGCGGGCCCGGCGCCGGTCGTCGCCATCGACGGCATGGCGGGAACGGGCAAGACGGCCCTGGCCGTGCACGCCGCCCACCGGCTCGCCCCCGGCTTCCCCGACGGGCAGCTCTTCGTGGACCTGCGCGGCCACGCCCGCGGCCGGCGACCGGCCGAGCCGGGCGAGGCCCTGGCCCGGATGGCGCGCGCCCTCGGCGTGCCCGGCGCGGACGTCCCTGAGCACCTGGACGACCGCGCCGCGCTGTACCGCAGCGTGCTGGCCGGGCGCCGGGTGCTGATCGTGCTGGACGACGCCCTCGACGAGCACCAGATCCACCCGCTGCTGCCCGGCGGCCCCGGCTGCCGCGTGATCGTCACCGGCCGCCGCCGCCTGAGCGGGCTCGGCGACGCCCGCGGCCTGCCGCTGGACGTCCTGTCCCCGGCGGCGGCGGTCGCCCTGTTCACCGGCGTGGCCGGATGGGAACGGGTGGCGGGCGTGCCGCGCGACGACCTGCACGAGGTCGTGGCGCGTTGCGGGTGGCTGCCGCTGGCCGTCCGCGTCGCCGCCGACCGGCTGCGGGCGCGTCCCACGTGGAGCGTGCGGCACCTGCTCGACCGGCTCGCCGGCGACCGGCTGGCCGCGCTGGCGGCGGGACGGCACGACGTCGCCGCCGCCCTGGACGCCTCCTACGACCGGCTCCCCTCCGACCTGCGGCGCGCGTACCGGCTGCTGGGGTCGCACGCCGGCGCGGAGTTCGGCCCGAGCACGGCCGCCGACCTGCTGGGGACGGGCGCGTCCCAGGCGGAGCGGCTGCTGGAGCACCTGCTGGACGCGCACCTCCTGCGGGAGGCCGCGCCCGGCCGCTACCGCTTCCACGATCTCGTCCGCGACCACGCGTCCCGGACGGGTTGAGCCGGGCTCAGGCCACCCGGGACGAGCTGGCCGTCCAGGTGTTGCAAGCGCCCGGCTTACCCGCCTTGTACCCCTTGTCCATCCAGTAGAGGCGGTTCGCCGTCTTGCCCTGGAACCGGTTGGGCCAGAACTCCGGCACCTTGAGAATCGGCTTCCAGTCCTTGACCTGACGCCCCAGCGCCTTCGCCGACACCCCCGAGAAGCAGGCGATCTGCAGGTAGTAGCGGCGGTTGTGCTCGTCCATGACCGTCTCGGACGCGTCGTTCTCCAGCGCCCACCACGCCTGCCCGATGCCGGTCTGCCCGGTCACCACCCCGCCCCACGTCCGCACGACGGAGGTGAACACGGCCACGTCGCTCTTGGCCTTGATCCAGTCGTCGGCCAGCCGCACGTGCAGCTGCGTGGCGCAGATCTCGGTGAAGGAGCCGCTGACGCCCATGCCGGTGGAGCACGACTCCTTGTCGTCGGCGTCCTTGAACACCACCTTGACCGGGACGAAGCCCTTGATGGCCGGCTTCCACGCCTTGTTCAGGCAGCCGACGAGGGTGGTGACGTACTTCTTCGTGGAGGCACCGCTCGTGCCCTTGTCCAGCTTGCAGGCGACCTTGGGCAGCTTGGCCGCCTTGTAGAGGGCGTTGTGGGTCAGCTCGGGCGCGCCCTTGACCGGCTCGGCGAGCGCGGGGCCGGCGAACAGGGCCAGGCCCACGGCCGCCCCGGCGGATAAACGAATGATCATAAAGCGTGATCCTAGGGGCGGGGGCGCGGCTGCGTGACGGAAAAGGCTTGGGCGACTGCGGAGAGTGCCGCTACCATTACTTTCCGCAGTCAGTTCCGTCGGAAGGACCCGCGTGAAGAAGTTCGTTCTCACCTCCGTGTTCACCGCCGCCATCGTCGCCGGCACCGCGGGCGCCGCCTACGCCTCGCAGTACGTCGCCTACGAAGGCCCCGGCTTCACCGGCAGAAGCGTCGTCATCGACCGGTGCGGCGTGTCGAACATCCCCTTCAACGGCTCCTACAAGTGGTACGGCGACGGCCAGAGCGGGCGCATGTACAACCAGCCCAACGCCCAGGGCGTGGCCCACTTCACGCTGGCCTCGAACAGGAACGCCGAGCAGCGCACGCCGGTGGGCTGGAAGAGCATCTTCATCGTGTGCTGACGCCTCCACCGGCCGGCATTTCAAGATCCAGTAGAAGCCTTGAGCAGCCTCACGCGTGGGTCCTACGGTCGTGACCATGCGACAGATCGACGACCTGGACGTGCTCAGGGTCATGACCAGCCGGTTCCGGATGAAGCTCTTCAGCCTCCTGTTCCGGATCGGCCCCGTCACCGTGAGCGAGCTGGCCAGGCGGATGGACGCCGACCCCGGCCAGGTCAGCTACCACCTGCGGCAGATGCAGAGGCACGACCTGATCGAGGACGTGCCGGAGCTCGCCCGCGACAGCCGGGAACGCTGGGTCCGCGCCGCCATGGGCGGGCTGGCCGTGGTGAACCTCGAAACCGCGGAGGCCAGGGCGGTGGTGCAGGCATGGACGTCGCAGTGGGTGATCGACCAGTTCGAACGGCTGCGCCAGTTCGAACGCACGCGCACGGCGCTCCCCGAGTACTGGCAGAACGCGTCGTTCGGCGGCAGCCACCACCTGCGGCTCACCCCGGACGAGCTCGCCCGGCTCGCCGACCAGCTCAACGCCGTGCTGCAGCCGTGGCGCGAGCTGAGCCGATCACGGGTAGAAGCGAACGAGGCCCCGCCGGACACCCGCCCGGTCTTCACCTTCTACCACGCCTTCCCCGAAGAACCGTGAAGGGCCCTCCATGTACGGCCTGCATGAAGAGCGCATCCGCGCGGACCTGGCCGAGCGGCGAGCCGAGGCCGCCCGCTCACGCATGATCCCACCCCGCCCACGCCGGCAGGTCCTGCCGCGCCTCCGCGTCCGGTTCGCGCTCACCCTCCGCCGCCTCGCCGACCGCCTCGAACCGGCCTGACAGCCCCACCAGGGCCATGAGGAACGGGCCACACGAATCCGCGGTGGCCATCGAGGGCCGACAGGCCGGTACGGCATGATGATCCCTCGTGAACAAGACGATCACCGTTCTCTCGGCGCTTTCCACCTCCCTTTCATGAGCGCCGCACCCGCGCAGGCCGCCGTGGTTCTCCGGCTCCGACCTCAAGGCGTGCGCGGCCGGCACCTCTGCGTCGAGACCCGCTACACCCGGTGGGGCGGCAAGGTGTAAATCGTCCAGTTAACCGGTACCCCGGCGAAAGTGGCGTATCCGGTGTACCGCATACTGGATCCCATGTCTGAGAAGATCATTGACCGTCGTAAAGTACTGCTCGCCGCTGGGCTGGTCGTCGGCGGGGTCCTGTTAGACGGCGGGGTGGCGCACGGCCTCGCACGGGACTCCGCGCGGCGGGCCGGCACCCCGGACGAGGCGTGGGCGAAGCTGCGCGAGGGCAACCGGCGCTGGGCCGCCGACGCCTCCGTCCACCCCCATCAGGATCTCGCCCGGCGGGCCGAGGCCGCCCAGAAGCAGCAACCGTATGCGGTGGTCGTCTCCTGCATCGACTCGCGCGTCGCCCCGGAGATCGTCTTCGACCTGGGGGTCGGGGACATCCTCACCGTACGCAGCGCGGCCCAGACCATCGACCCCCTCGTCTCCGGCGCCATCGAGTACGGCCCCGCCGAGCTGGACACGCCCCTGATCGTGGTGCTCGGCCACCAGCGGTGCGGCGCGGTCACCGCCGCCGCCGACGCCCTCAAGCACGGCACCAAGCTGCCCGGTCACCTGCAGCGCATCGTCGACGACCTGCGACCGGCCTACGAGCAGGCCCACGGGGACGTGGACCGGATGATCCGGATCAACACCACCAACGTGGTGGCCGAGCTCAAGTCCGACAAGCTGCTCGCCCCGCGCATCGCGGCAGGGAAGCTCAAGGTCGTGGGCGGGTACTACTCGCTCGACACCGGCAAGGTCACCCGGCTGGTGTGACGGCCCGGCGGTTCGGCGGTGTCCGGGGCGGATGTCACCCCGTCACCCCGTCACCAGCCGCCGGCCCACGCAGGGTCGCCGTCCGCGCCCGCCGCCTCCACCACGTCGCGGAGCTGGGAGCGGGCCGTGACGCCCAGCTTGGGGAAGGTGCGGTAGAGGTGCGAGCCGACGGTGCGCGGCGACAGGAAGAGCCGCTCGCCGATCTCGCGGTTGGTCAGCCCGCGGGCGGCCAGCCGGACGATCTGCTGCTGTTGAGGTGAGAGGCGGGCCAGGGCGCCAGGAACCGCCGGGTCCACGTCCAGGCCCGCCGCTCGCAGCTCCGCCTGGGCGCGTTCGCTCCACGGGCGCGCGCCCAGCCGGCGGAACGTGTCGTACGCCGAGGTGAGGAACGGGCGCGCCTCGGCGATCCGGCGACGGCGGCGCAGCCATTCCGCGTACTCCAGCAGCCCCTGCGCGTGCTCGAACGGCCAGCGCTCCAGCTCGGGCACGGCCAGCGCGGCCGAGAACTCCTCCTCGGCCCGGTCGGGGCCGGCGAGCAGCGCGCGGCTGCGGTGCACCAGGCCGCGCAGGCGGGGCGAGCCGCCCTGAGCGAGGATGCGGGCCGCGCGCTCGACGGTCTCGATCGCCTCGGCGTGACGGCCGGTGCGGGCCGCCGACTCGGCCAGGTCCGGCAGGGCCGGGTAGGAGGCGTGGTAGTGGACGGGGTCGCCGCCCGGGCCGAAGACCCCGCGCAGGTGCTCGTAGGCGGTTTCGTAGTCGCCTTCGGCGATGGCGGCGGTGGTCAGGGCGCGGCGCGCGTACACGGCGACCGACCGGCTCTCCAGCGGGTCCACCAGGCGCAGCGCCTCTTCCGCGAGCGTGCGGGCGGTCGCCGGGTCGCCCTGGGCGGCCACGACCATGGCCTCGATGGCGTGCGCGCACGCGACGGCGTGGTGCAGCCTGGCGGCGGCCGGCAGCGCGCCGAGCTCGGCGCAGAGCGCGCGGGCCTGGTCCCAGCGGCCATACTCGAAGCAGGCCAGCGCGACCACGCCGCCGAGCCCGTCGGGGAGCGGGCCCGCGTTTCTCCACGACCGGACGGCCGCGTCGAACGTCCGGATCGCGAGCGGCGTCTCGTCGAGCACCCAGGCGGCCACGGCCAGCGCGGTCAGCCGTTCGGGACCACCTCCGGTATCGGCGCGGCGGTCTGCCCCTGCGCCATTGTCCGTTCCACGGCTGTCCCCGGTCCTTGCGCGATCGTCGGTGCCCTGGGCCTCTACGTGGCCGCCCGCTCCATGGCCCCGCCCGGCTGCGGAGATCAGGGCAGGCAGCCGGGCCGCTGCCGCGCGGCCGGTGCCGAACGGGTCCGACACGATGCGGGCCCACTCCCGGAGCGGCGTGGCGGGGAGGCGGGGCAGGAGGCGGTCGATCCCCTGCCGCTGGGACTCCTCGCCCGAGTAGAAGCGCAGCACCGCGGCGGCGGCGAGCGCGTCGAGGGCGATGTACGGGTGGGTGAGCGCGAGGTCGCCGGCGATGCCGGCCAGCTCGTCGAAGGCGGCGGCGTGTCGCCTGGTCAGGGCGGACAGGCGCCCCACGTGCAGCGCGGCGGTGGCGAGCAGGGCGGGGTCGTCGGTACGGGCGCGGGCCTGGCCGGCCAGCTCCTCCACCCAGGGCAGGTCTCCGGTGAGGACGGCCGAGGCGGCCGCGTCGGTTAGCAGCCGGGCGCTTTCGTCGCGGTCGGGACGCAGCTCCGCCGCGCGGGCCAGCGCCTTGGCCGACGCCGCGTAGCCGCCCCGCCGGCGGGCCCTGGCCGCCGTTCGTTCCAGGGCGGCCGACACCTCCGCGTCGGGGTGGAGGGCGGTGGCGGCGAGATGCCAGGCGCGGCGGTCCGGCTCGTCGCGCAGGGCGCCGGCCAGCGCGCGGTGGGCCTCCAGGCGGGCGTCGAACGGGGTGGCGTGGTAGATCGCGGAGCGGATCAGGGGGTGGCGGAAGCGTAGGTGCCGGCCTGCCCGGTGGATCAGCCCCGACTCTTCGACGGCCAGCCAGATCTTGTCGTCGGCGTCGGGCAGCAGCGCCAGGACGGCGTCCGGGGGATCTTCGGCGTCGGCGGCGGCCAGGAGCACCAGGGCCTGCCGGGCGGCTTCGGGCAGCTCCGCCAGCCGGGCGGCGTAGATGGCCGCCAGCCGCTCGCCGACCGGTGGCGGGCCGTGGTCGTCGGGGGCGAGCGTGGCGTGCGCGGCCAGTTCGAGCAGGGCCAGGGGGTTGCCCGCGGCCTGGCCGAGCACGCGTTCCCTGATCCGGCCCGCCAGGCCGGGCGCGCGCAGGTCGAGCAGCCGCCGGGACGCGGCGGCGTCGAGAGGGCCGAGCGCGAGCGTGGGGAATCCGGCCGCGTCGAGTGGGCCCGGTGTGCGTGTCGGGTATCCGGGGGTGTCGGCGAACGGGAAACCGCCGTCGCCCGGGCCGGGGGTGGGGTCGCGGAGGGCGGCCAGCAGGGTGATGGGGTCGTCGTCGAGGCGGCGGGCGGCGAAGGCGAGGACGTCGGCGGAGGCGGGATCGATCCACTGGGCGTCGTCGAGGACGATCACGAGCGGCGCCCGTTCGGCGACCTGGGACAGCAGGGTCAGGACGGCGACGCTCGTCAGCAGGGGATCGGGGGCGTCGGACACGAAGCCGAAGGCGCCGAGCAGGGCCCGGCGCTGTCGGTCGGGCAGGTGGGCGGCCTCGTCCAGTACCGGGCGGAGGAGCTGGTGCAGGGCCGCGAAGGCCAGGTCTCTCTCCGACTCACGGCCGCTCGCCCGCAGCACCCGGCGGCCCGCTTCCCCGGCGCGGCGGGCGGCGTACTCCAGGAGGGTGCTCTTGCCCATCCCGGCGGCTCCGGACAGGAGCAGGACCCGCCCGCCGTCGCCGGCCGCGCCCGCAACCAGCGCGGAGAGCCGATCGAGCTCGGAGTCCCGTCCGACGATCACGTCCCGTCCGACGATCACGTCCCGTCCGACGGGCAGGGCCCGCTCGCCCACAGGACCTCCAGGAGTCTCACCGACCACGGACCGTACGGCATAGCCGCAGGTCCTCACACCCGCCTGTCACGGTAGCAAGCCCCGATTGCAGTCACCTGACGCATACCGCCGCCCATGGGTGACGGCGCACGATGGACGGCGGCGGATCCGCCGCATCCATCACGAATCGTCGAGATCAAGGATGGCCATTGCCTGCCAACGAAATCACTCTCGGTGACGTCACCGTCACGAGGGTCCGTGAATACTACGGCCCCGTCGACATGACGCCGGAGACGTTCTTCCCGGAGAGCACGCCACGCACCTGGGAGGAGCACTCCTCCTGGCTGGAGCCGCACTTCGTGGACCCGGGCACGCGGATCGTGAACTCCGCGATCCAGACCTGGCTGCTGCGCAGCGAGGGACGGATCATCGTCGTCGACACCGGCGTCGGCAATCACAAGGAGCGTCCCTACGCCCCGGTCTGGAGCCGGCTCGACACCGGTTTCCTGGACAACCTGGCCGCCGCGGGCGTGCGCCCCGAGGACGTGGACGTCGTGGTGAACACGCACCTCCACGTGGACCACGTCGGCTGGAACACGTTCCTGGACGGCCGCTCCTGGGTGCCGACCTTCCCGAACGCCACGTACCTCATCGCCAAGGCCGACTTCGACTTCTGGAACCCGGCGAACGAGCACAGGTCGGTGCTCGGGCGGGGCAACCAGAACGTGTTCGAGGACAGCGTGGCCCCCGTCCACGAGGCGGGGCTGACGACGTTGTGGGAGGGCTCGTACACGATCGACGCCAACCTGCGCCTGGACCTCGCGCCGGGGCACACGCCGGGGTCCTCGGTGCTGACCCTCGCCTCGGGTACGGATCGCGCGGTGTTCGTCGGCGACCTGCTGCACAATCCGGTGCAGATCGTGGAGCCGGACGCGAACAGCTGCTTCTGCGAGGACCCGGCCGGGGCGCGCGCCACCCGCCGCCGGATCCTCGGCTGGGCCGCCGACCACCGCGCGCTGGTGTTCCCCGCGCACCTGGGCGGGGCAGGGGCGGCCGAGGTGGCCCGTGCGGGGAACGGGTTCGCCGTCAAGGATTGGGCCCCGTTCGCCGACATCTCGGAGGATGCCCGATGAGCCGCCACGACACCGTCCGCACCGCCCAGGGGCTCGTGCGCGGGCTGCGGCGCGACAGCACGACCGCGTTCATGAACATCCCGTACGCCGCCGCGCCGACCGGCGCCGCCCGGTTCGCCGCCCCGCGGCCGCACGCCCCCTGGGACGGCGTGCGGGACGCCACCGCGCCGGGGCCGACCGCGCCGCAGGCCGAACGCAGGCTCGGCAGCGTGGACATGACCCCCTATTTCGGGCCGGGCTGGGTGCCCGGCGACGACTTCCTGACCGTCAACGTGTGGACGCCGGGCGCGGCGGGGGAGCGCCTGCCCGTGATGGTGTTCGTGCACGGCGGCGGGTTCGTGGCGGGCTCCACCCGGGCCGGCGTCCTTGACGGCGCCTCCTTCGCCCGCGACGGCGTCGTCCTCGTGACGCTCAACTACCGGCTGGGCATCGCGGGCTTCCTCGACCTGCCCGGCGCGCCCGCCAACCGCGGCCTGCTCGACGTGATCGCCGCCCTGCGCTGGGTGCGCGAGAACATCGCCGCGTTCGGCGGCGACCCGGACCGGGTCACCTTGGCCGGCCAGTCCGCGGGCGCCACGATCGTGGGCGCCGTGCTGGCCACGCCGGAGGCCGAGGGGCTGTTCCGGCGGGCGATCGTGCAGAGCGGCAGCGGCCTGGGCGCGTTCACCCCGGAGCAGGCCGCCCGGGTGACCCGCGCGGCGGCCCGCGCTCTCGGGGTCGAGCCGCATGCCGGCGCCTTCGCCGGCGTTCCCGACCGGCGGCTCGTCGAGGTCATGCCCGAGCTGTCGGGCCTCGACCTGAGCACCGAGACCCATCGGGACCCGCTCATCGGGCTGAGCCCGTTCAGCGTGGTGCTCGACCGGCAGCCGGCCGCGGCCGTGGCGGCGGGCCGGGGCGCGGACGTGGAGCTGCTGGTGGGCACGAACACGGAGGAGGGCAACCTCTACCTGGCGCCGTTCGGGAGCCTGTCCACCTCGACGGCGGCGGACGTGGACGCCGCCGCCCGCTCGCACCCCCGGCCCGCCCACCTCGTCGCCGTCTACCGCAAGGCCAGGCCGCACGCGTCGCACGGGGAGCTGCGCGCGGCCATCATGGGTGACGCCCTGTTCGGCGTGGGCAGCCGCCGCCTGGCCGACGCGCACACCGGCAGCGCCGCCGCCACCCACCGCTACTCCTTCGCGTGGCGCTCGAAGGCGCTCGGCGGCGAGCTGGGCGCGGCCCACGCCGTGGAGCTGCCGTTCGTCTTCGACGTCACCGGCCTGCCCGCGCTGCACGGCCCCCAGGCCCTGCTCGGCCCGGACGCGCCGCCGCCGGACCTGGCCGCCCGGACGCACGCGGCCTGGGTGGCCTTCGCCACGACCGGCGACCCCGGCTGGGACCGCTACGACACCGCCCGCCGCGCCACCATGCGCATCGGCGGCACGTGGGAGCTGCTGGAGGACCCGGACGGCGCCGAGCTCCGAGCCTGGCCCTGACGATCTCCCAGGAACGCGGGCGCGGTGGGCGGTCGTGCTCCCAGGGCCGCGCGGAGAGCTACTGGCGGGGGATCGCGACCAGCGTGTACGGCGTCCGCGGCGTCGGCGCCGTGTCGAAGCGGGCGTTCGGCAGGTACAGCCGCGACCCGAACGCCGCCACCGTCGCCGGGCAGTCGAACCGCTCGCTGCGCAACCGGCGGACCACGCGCGCCTCGGTGCCGTCATCGTTGAGCTGGAGGACGGCCACGGCGTTCCACCGGTTCTGTACGGCGTAGAGGGTCCGGCCGTGCAGCAGCAGGCCGTCGCCCTCCACGAGGGTCTCGCCGTGCAGGTCCACCCGGCGGGTGGCGCCGGACGGCTCGACGCGGAACAGGTCGCCGGTGTTGGACTGCACGACGAGCAGGGCCCGGCCGTCGGGGGTGGGGGTGATGCCGTTGGCGTTGAAGCCGGAGCCGTACGTCATGTCGCCGGTGAGGGGGATCCGGACCGGCGGGCCGGGCAGCCGGTCGCCGCGCAGCGGCAGCTTGTAGAGGACGGGGTTGGTGGAGTCGGTGATCCACGCGGCGCCCTGGCTGAAGGTGATGTCGTTGACGAAGGCGGCCTCGGTCGTCAGCCGGTGGGTGGCGAGCAGCCGGCCGCTGCGGGCGTCGAGGATGCGCAGGTCGCCGCCGGTGCCGCCGGCCACGAACAGGTGGCCGTGCCCGTCGGCGTGCAGGCCGAGCGCCTGGGTGCCGGGCCCCTTGCTGAACGTGGCGCCGCGGCCGGTGCGCAGGTCGACCCGGTAGATCGAGCCGTCGGCCATGGAGCCGACGTAGGCGAACGGGCCGGGGCCGGTCAGGACGCCCTCGGGGCGGAACCCGTCGGGAAGGCGGATCGTGCTGGGGAACTCCGACGCCTGCGCGGGCGCGTCCGTCGAGGCGATCAGCCCGAGTGCGAGCAGTGCGGCGGCGAGGTGGCGGCGCATCAGGAGGCCAACCTTTCAACGTTGAGATATTGATGTAGCCGAGCCTAAGACGGTCGGATAGTCTGTTGTCAAATAGCTCAACGTTGAGAGATTGGTGGGACGATGTCTCAGCTCGTGCGCCACTCGTGCTTGATCAGCAGGTTGCGGGCCTCCTCGGCCAGGTCGCGCGGGACCAGCACCTCGTACCGCTGGGCGACGACGTTGCTGCGGGAGACGAGCCCCCTGATCTTGCGCGTGGAGGCGTGCGCCGCCAGGCCGAACACGGCGCCGAACGCGGCCCCGAACAGCGCCCCGATCAGCCCGATGGCCAGGAGCGAGGCCGCTCCGGCGCCGGCCATGCCGCTGATGAGGCCGGCCAGCAGGCCGATCCAGGCACCGGTGCCCGCCCCGCCCAGGGCGGAGCGTGCCGGCGTGAGGCGGCCCAGGACCGTCTCGACGAGCCGCAGGTCCGACCCGACGATGCTGACCCGGTCGATCGGAAAGTCGTTGTCGGCCAGGAAGCTCACGGCATGTTGTGCCTGCTCGTGGGTGGTGTAAGAGCCCACGCTGGTCGCGGGCTGCCCGCCGGTGAGCGGGCCGGCCAGAACCATGACAGTGCTCCTTCCTCGATCTCCGTCTACTTTCCTTCCCATTTGCAGTAAACATCAAACTTCAGTTGTAAGTTCCCGGCATCGGTCCTGCTCGGGGAAGGAGTCGGCACAAGTTGCGGAACGCCGGGTCAAGTCGTTACATAGAAGGTGGCACTCCTCATCGGTGAGTGCTCGGAAGTCAACCGGCTGGGCCGTCGCCGCAGGCACGAAAGGACAAGGCAGGCGACCGGCCGAGGAGGTGGTCTCATGGACAGGAAGTGGGTCCGCTGGCAGGACTGGCTGGCGTTCGTCGTGGGCGTGGTGACGGCGCTGACCCCGCTCTGGTTCACCCCCGACACCGCGGGCGGCACCTGGTCGCTCGTGATCCTGGGCGCCCTGCTGGCCATCGGCGCTCTGTGGTCGCTGGGTGTGCCCGGCGCGCTGATGAGCGAGTGGACGCACGTGGTGCTCGGCGTGCTGCTCATCGTCGCCCCGTGGGTCTTCGGGTTCCAGGACCAGATGGGCGCCGCGTGGACGGCGTGGATCGCCGGCGTCCTGGCCGTCGCGGCCGGGCTGTGGGTCGCCGTGCCCCAGATGCGCGGCCACCGATCCGCCCACGCCTGAGACACGACAGATCAGAGGGAGCGGCCCCGTACGTACGGGGCCGCTTCCGCGTGTGACGGCGGGCGGCACCGGTAAAGGATGAGTCAGCCGCCGCGCTCTCGCGGCACGGCCACCTCCCGGCGGGCGGAGGCGGGCAGGACGCGGCGAAGGGGCCAGAAGTTCACGTGCGGCCGGGCAAAAAACCTTGATCGGCCGGCACGGGGTGGCGAGCGTCGCGCGGGCCCCCGCGAACTTACCTTTCGTTGTGGTTCCTATCAGCCGCAACAAAGGGGGATTCCTCATGCTCAGTCGTGCTCTTTCCGGCTGCCTCGCGCTCGCCGCCACCGGCCTGGCCGTCATCGCCGGACCGGCCGCGCACGCGGACTTCAAGGCCCCGTACGCGCGCGCCGCCGCGATCATCGACGCCGACGGCTCGCTCAACGAGGGCAAGAACGTCATCAAGGCCTGGCGCGCGGGCACCGGCCGGTACTGCGTCCAGCTCAGCCACTACATCGACGCGCGCGACTCGCTCATCCAGCTCACGCCGCGCCACGCGCTGCGCCTGCCGCACATCGCCTACCGCCACCCGTCGGCCACGTGCCGGCTGGAGAACACCATCACCGTCAACGTCTACAGCACGCATACCGGGCGCCTGGCCGACAGCGGCTTCGATCTGCTGGTCTCCTGACCCGGCCGAAAGGACATACGACCGACATGAACACCATCAGGCGATCCGCCACCGGGAAGCTCACCGCCGCGGCCATGGCGGCCGCCGCCCTCCTCACGCCGGGGGCCGCCTCCGCGGAGACCCCGTTCGCCCAGGCCTCCGCCACGATCGAAGCGGACGGCTCGGTGGCCGAGAGCAAGCACGTGGACGACGTCTGGCACCCGTCCCGGGGCGTCTACTGCGTGCTCCTCAACCAGGTCGTCGACCTGGACGGCGAGGTGGCCGTGCACGTCACGCCCATCGGCCGTCATGACCACGCGCGCTCGCTGTCGGTGGAACGCGGCGCCCGCGCGTGCGTCCGCCGTGACCTGCCCCGCAGCGTGGCCGAGCGGACGATCGCCGTCTACAGCCAGGCAGGCTCCCGGTGGGCCGCGGAGACCGCGTTCTACCTGACCGTCTCCTGACGCCGCCGCGAGCGAGGCCGCGCACGTGACCCGCGCGCGGCCTCGCCACGAGCCCGAAACCTGAGGCGCGCGCTCAGCAGCCCACCCGCCTGCCGCTCAGCGCGATGTCGTCCATCCACACGTCGAAGGCGGCCGGCGCCGGGTTCGCCTGGTAGAGCTGCCAGCCCAGCTTGACCGTGTCGAAGCGGGGGAAGACGAAGTCCACCGGGTTGCCGCCGTGCTCCCGCGTGGACACGGTGAGCTCCGGCTTGGCCACCCCGTCGAACCACAGCGAGATCCGGTTGTCGGCGGCGTCCATGTGCCACTCCACGCACGTCCACTTCCCGGCGACGGAGGGCGCGGTGGTGCGCCAGTTCGTCCAGTCGCCGGTGGGGCCACCGTCGGCGCCGACGCCCCAGTACGCGGCACCGCCGTTGGGCGGCGGGGCGTACTGGCCGCCGAGCGGGCGGACGACCTCGGGCCCGTCGCCGGTCGCCTCGACCAGCGTGTAGTGCGCCCAGTCCGGCGCCGTTGGGAACGCGGAGACGCGCAGCCGTACCCGGCCGTAGAAGCTGTTGCCGGGCGCGGCGAAGTCGTCCACCTTCAGGAACGCGCGGCCGTTGCCCTCGGTGTGCACGCGCAGCACCTTCTGCCCCCGCGCGCCGCGCTCGACGGTGAGCGTGCCGTGCTTGGTGTCGATGCCCCAGCGCAGGCTGCTCGCGCCGCCGGTGGGCAGCGCCTGGAAGTCCTCGCAGAACAGCAGGGCCGCCTTCGCGCAGGTACGCGGGTCCGTACGGGCGGAGGCCGCGGCCGGTGCGGCGGCCAGCGGCACCATCAGGACGGACACAACGGCGCGGGCCCACCATGTACGCACGACGACTCCCTCTGCGACGGACGCGGATGTTCATGAGCGGGAGTAAGGTACGCCATCCGCCGCCCGAGGGCGGGCACGCGGCGACCGCCGCCGGCAACGCCCCTGGTGGAGAGGGTGAGACCCGAGGAAACTTTCAGCGCCGCACCCTGTCACGGGAGGCGCTGAGGAGCAGCACCGCGCAGGAGGCGACGGTCAGCAGACCGCCCGCGAGAAACGTGCCGCGCACGCCGGCGAGCGGCAGGATCAGCCCCCCGAGCGCCGCGCCCGCCGCGATGCCGACGTTGTAGCCGCCGGAGTTGGCGGCGAGCGCGAGGTCGGTGCGGCCCGGCGCGCAGGACAACATCGCGTTCTGGGTGGTCATGAACACCGGCCCGAGCGCGCCGCCCGTCAGCACCAGGAACACCACCGCCGCCCCCTGGTGCGCGCCCAGCGCGTACAGGCCGAGCAGGCCGGCCGCCTGCGTGGCCACGGCCGCCACCAGCGCGCCCTGCGGGAACCGGTCGAGGACCGCCCCCGTCACGCTCACCCCGGCCAGGCACGCCACCCCGAACACCACGAACAGGACGCTGACGGAGCCGGGGGAGAACCCGCTCACCTCGCCCAGGAACGCCACGACGTAGGTGTACCCGGTGAAAGCGCCCGTGGCCGACAGTGTCCCGGCCGCCAGCACCGTGCGGAACCGCCGCACGTCGGGATCGCTCCCGTACGCCGCGGGCTCCTCCTCCGGGCGCGAGGTCGGCAACAGGACGGCGATCGTCACCAGGCAGAGCAGCCCCAGAGCGGCCAGCGCGGCGACGGGCACCTGCCAGCTCGTCCGCTGGCCCAGCCACGTCCCGGCCGGAACGCCGAGCACCAGGGCCAGCGAGCCGGCCACGGACAGCGCCCCGACCACCCGCCCCCGCACCCCGGGCGCGAACAGGCCCACCGCGACCGGCCCCATCACGGCCCAGAACAGCGCCTGCGCGAGCGCCGTCAGCAGCCGCGCCCCCAGGAGCACCGCGTACGAGGGGGCCAGCGCCGCCGCCAGACTGGACACCACGAGCGCCCCCAGCAGCCCCGTGAGCACGTGGCGCCGGGGCACCGCGCGCATCAGGTGGGCGACCGGCACGGACGTGACGGCCACCGTCACGCCGTAGCCGGTCACCAGGAGACCGACCGCCGACAGCGAGACCTGGAGGTCTTCCGCGATGAGGTCGAGGAGGCCGACCGGCAGGTTCTCCGCGGTGTTGAAGGTGAGCGCGGCCAGCATCAGGGCGGCGAGCACCGCGAGTCTGTGCCATGGGGCCGGTGGTCGGGTGAGGTGCACGTCGTCTTTCTGGTTCTCGCCGTTGTGCCTGCTGGCGGCACCTTTCATCCGGTACCTCACCAGGTGCGCCGGCCCGGCCGCAACCGGATTAGGCCGGGGCGGGCCCCGTCACGCGGCCTCCGAGGCGGGCTCCCGCTCCGGGGCCGGCGGCTTCAGGAAGCCCGTCCCCCAGGCGACCGGTACGGAGAGCACGGCGATGACCAGGCCGGCGATCACCGGCGCCGAGGCGGTGGAGCCGCCGATCGCCGCGCCGCCGGCGGCCGAGCCGGCGGCGATGCCCAGGTTGGCCGCCGAGGCCGGCAGCGAGGAGGCCAGCGCGCCCCCGGGGCCGGCCAGGTGCACCACGCGGTACTGCAGCGACGGCACCATGCCCATCGCGAACAGGCCCCAGGCCGGCAGCACCAGCACCACCAGGAACGCGACCGCGCCGGCGAGGTACAGCGCCCCCAGGCAGAGCGCCGTCATGACGGTCGCGACCGTGAGGGTGCGGGCGGCGTCCCGGTCGGCGAACCGGCCGCCGGCGAACGAGCCCGCCGCCGACGCGGCACCGTAGGCCAGGAGGAACACGCTGACCAGCGCGCCCGAGACGCCGGTGACCCGCTCCAGGAAGGGCACGATGTACGTCAGCGCCGCGTACAGCGAGGCGAAGACCAGGAACTGCAGGACGAGCATCGCCAGCACCCGCGGCGCGAACGCGTGCCTGGCCTGGTCGCCGGCGCCACCCTGGGAGCCGGGCACCGACGGCAGCAGCAGCGGCGCCGCCACCAGGGCCAGCACGGCCAGCGCCACGACGGCGAGGAACGCGCCCCGCCAGCCCACCACCTGGCCGAGCAGCGTGCCGAGGGGCACGCCCAGCGCGCCCGACACCGCGAACCCGCCGAACACCGCCGAGATCGCCCGCCCCATACGCTCCGGCGGCACGACCGACATGCCCACCACGAAGGCGACGGCGACGAACAGGCCGCCGAGCGCGCCGGTCAGGGCGCGCGCCACGACGAACAGGCCGTGATCGGCGGTCAGCACCGGCACCAGGTTGCCCGCCACGCACAGGGCGAGCGCCCCGGTCAGGACGGTCCGCTTGTTCAGCCTGATCGTCAGGGCGGTCAGCAGCGGGCCGCCGACGGCCACGCCGAGGGCGTAGGCGGTCACCAGCGCGCCCGCCGCCTGGACGCTCACGCGCAGGTCGGCGGCGATCAGGTTGAGCAGGCCGACCACGAGCAGCTCGGCGCTGCCCAGGACGAACGTGCCGAGGAAGAGGGTGGCCAGGGCGAGGGTGGTCCCGCCCCTGGCGGGGGTGGTGGTCATGGGGATCCTTTCGCGCAGGTCGAAACGCCGGCACGGCGAACCCACGTGCCGGGCGTGGGTGAGGGTGAGATGCGGCTCGGGCCGGCGCGCGACCAGCGCGGCAGGCCGAGCCCGGTCAGGCGCGCAGGGAGCGTGGCAGGCCGAACGCGGTCAGCAGCGAGTTGTCGTGGAAGCGGGTCAGCCCGCACACGCGCTCGCCCGCCAGCGTCAGCACGAGCACGCCCTGCGCGTGCAGGATGGGCGTGCGCGGGTCACGCAGGTAGCAGCCGAAGGCCGGCTGGCCGTTCGCCCGCGTCGGGATCAGCGCGTACCGGCGGCCGCCGGCCAGCGCGGCGGTGGCGAGGAAGGTGCGGATCTCGTCCGGGCCCCGGTACGCCAGCGGCAGCGGCGGCATGGTGAGCGACGCGTCCTGCGTCAGCAGCGCCACGATGGCGTCGACGTCGCCCGCCTCGAACGCCCGGGTGAATCCGGCCACGAGGCGGCGCTCGCGTGGCGAGCCCGGCAGCGGGGCGCTCTCCCGGTCGGGGCCGGGCAGCTCGCGCGACAGCGTCGCCCGGGCCCGCTTCAGCGCCATGGTCACCGCGTTCGTGGTCGTGCCGAGCAGGTCCGCCACCTCGGCGGCCCGGTACCCCAGCACGTCCCGCAGCACCAGCACGGCCCGCTGCCGGGCCGGCAACCGTTGCAGGGCCGCCAGGAACGCCAGCGACACCGACTCGCTGGTCTCGTAGCGGGACTCGGGGCCCGGCAGCCGGTCGGGCAGCTCGTCGAGCAGCACGTCCGGGTACGGCTCCAGCCAGCTCGCCTCCTCGCGCCGGCGTGCCGGCCGGGCGGCCGGTACCGGCGTCGGAACGGGCTCGGAGGCCGGGACCGATGGCCCGGCGTGCTCGGAGGGCGGGACCCGCGCCATGGCGTGCGCGGGCGGGCGGCGAGCGCCGGCCCGCAGCGCGTTCAGGCAGCGGTTGGTCGCGATCCGGTAGAGCCACGTCCGCAGCGACGCCCGCTCCTCGTAGCCGCCGATCCCGCGCCACGCCGCCAGCAACGTCTCCTGCACCAGGTCCTCGGCGTCCTGGACGGAGCCGAGCAGGCGGTAGCAGTGCACGTGCAGCTCGCGCCGGTACGGCTCGACCAGGGCGCGGAACGCGTCGCCGTCGCCGCCGCGCGCGGCCGTCATCAGCCGCCCGGCGGCGCCTGTCTGGTCGGCGCCTGTCTGGTCGGCGCCTGTCTCGTCGGACGGTGGGATCCCTCGCATGCCGGCTCCTTCTCTTCCATGGTGGCTCTCCCTAGGGATGGACACCATCGGGGCCGGGAAGGGGTCGGCGGGGCGCTCACCGGAGGGGCGCGCGGTGGCGGCGGGCGAAGCCGATCCAGGCCGCGACGGCGGCGAGCGCCACGAGGACGATGACGCCGACCTTGACGGGGGTCCCCGTCGTGCCCCGGTCCTCCACCGCGGCCACCGGAGCCGCCTGGGCCGGAGCCGCCTGGGCCGGAGTCGCCTGGGCTGGGGTGGCCGCCTGGCTCGGGGCGGGGGTCGCGGCGGCCGGGGCGGACGCGGCGGGCGCGGCGGTGATCGCGCCCGCCTTCACCTTCACCGTCGCCTTCGCCTTGGACGGCTCGGTCGCGACCACGGTGACCCGCCACTCGCCGCTCGGCAGCGGCTCGGCCGAGTGGTACAGGTTCTGCCCCTCGGGCGCCGACCTGAGCGGCACGGGGCCGAAGGAACGGCCGTCGGACGAGGTCGCCTTCAGGGTCGCCTCGACGATCTCGGTGACGGGATGGCCGTCCTTCTTGTACGTCACCAGCACGTTGACGTTGTCGGCCCCGTCCCCGGTCACCTCCAGCTCGATCGGCCCGCCGTGCGCGGCGGCGGCCGGCGCGCCGAGCACGAGCGCGAGCCCGGCGAGCAGGAGGGTGAGGAGGTAGGCCGGTGCCTTGTTCACGGTGATGGCTCCTTGTGGGTCGATGGTGCTCACGCCTCCTGGGGCGTCTCCCGGCTGTGCAGCCTGATGAGCTTCTGGATCCGCTTGCGGCGCCAGGCGGCGATCAGCCGTACGGCGGGGTAGGCGAGGGCGAGCAGGACGAGGAGGGCGAGCTGCGGCCACGGCAGGGCCCAGACGGTGGCCTGCACCGCCACCTGCTCGGCGGCGACGCCCGGGAGCGGCCCGCCGGCGGGCGAGGGGATGGCCGTGACCGTGGTGCCGATGGGCCCGAGCGGCCAGGCGCCGGTGACGCGGGCGGTGAACGTGCGGCTGCCGCCCGGCATGAGCTCCCTGGCCCTGGCGGCGGACGGGTCGCTCCAGTCGCTCTGGCCGGCGAGCGTGGCGGTCAGCACCCGGTTGTCGGTGACGAGCCGGACGTTGCCGGCGTTGGCCACGGTGTAGGTGACCTCGACGGAGCCCGAGGCGAAGGGGTTCCACGACTGGACGTACTCGGCCCGCACGTCGCTCACCGCGACCTTGGCCACGTAGTCGCCGGTGACGCGGATGTTCAGGCGGACGCCCACCCGGTTCTGGACGCGTACCTGACCGGAGACCGTCTCCAGGGACGCGGTCACGCCCGCCGGGTGGTCGCCCGGGGTCGCGTTCTGCGGGATCGTCACCTTGACCGGCACCACGGACGTGGCGCCGGCGGCGACCGTCACCCGCTCGGGGATCTCCAGCCACGCGCCGCCGTCGGCCGGGACGGCGTCCGAGGGCCGCATGTCGAAGTAGCCCTTGGCGGTGAGATAGCCGTCGTTGGCGTCGATCGCGAAGTCCACCGGCCGGGTGGAGCGGTTGGTGACCGCGACGTGCTCGGTCACCTGCTGCCCGCCGGCGAGTTCGAGGTCGATGACGCTCCGGCCGTCGGGGCCGCCCGCGTTGGCCGGCACGACCGACCAGGTGATGTCGGCGGCGGCCGGGCCGGCGAGGCTGACCAGCAGGCTGACCGGCAGGGTCACGAGCAGGGCGGCGAGGGCGCCCAGTGCACGGCTTTTCGTCAACGGAGATGTCTCCAGCCTCATCGGGGGGCGCCCGGGACGGTGCCCGGGCGCCCACGGCGGACGATGACGGTTCAGGACTGGTTGAACAGCGAGAGCGTCACGGTCGAGTGGTACTCGCCGGCCGCGACGTCCACGGGCGTGCGCAGGGCGAGGTCCGCGTTGACCTGCCAGGTGCCGATCTCGTCGGCGGAGTTCGCCGTCGAGACCAGCAGCTCCTGGCCCTGGAGGCCGACGGCGGGGGCGCCGCTGCCGTCGGAGATGACGCTGGAGACGGGCTCGCCGGCCGAGACCGCCCCGGTGGAGGTGTCGCTCAGCAGCCGTGGCCGCCACCCCAGGTACTGCGGGCCGATGGGCGGCGCGGAGCCGCCCGTCGCGGTGAACTCGGCGGCCTGCCCGACGACCGCCCAGAAGTCCCCGGCGGGGATCTCCTCGGGGCGGCGGGTGTCGGTGACGGTGACCGTCGGCAGGGTGCCGACGAACTGGCGGGCGGTGGCGTTGGAGCCGTCCTCTTGCAGGGAGACGCCGCCGTTGTCGGCGACGGTCATGGAGACCTGGCCGGGAGTGGTGGCGGGCTCGATGGTGACCGACACGTCGATGCCGTTGTCGGGGTCGTCGTCCGCCGAGGCGGGGCCGGCCGCGCCGATGCCGAGGCCGGTCAGCGCGACACCGAGCACCGCCGCGGCGAATGTCCGGGTTGTCCTGTGTAATCTCATGTGATCGCTCCAGTCAGAGGGAGGCCGGGCGCGTCAGCCGCAGCCGAGCGCGGGGTAGGCGGCGTCGTAGGACGTGGTGACCTGCTCGCCGCCGATCGTCGCGGTGCCCTTCACGGTCACCGTGCCCGCGTCGATCTGTCCGGCCCTGCTGTTGAAGGACTGGTACGCCTGCTTGCCCGGTGCCACGCCGGTCACGGTCTTCGACCCGTACGGCGTGGTCAGCGTCACCGTCACCGGTACCCCGGCGTTGTTGACGGCCGTGACCGCGACGTACGCCGAGGTGCCGACGCAGCGGGAGGAGGCGGAGACCGCCAGCTTGACCTGTGAGGCCGGCGCGGTCAGGTGGAAGTGGTCGAACGTGACCGTCTTCGACGCCGACTGGTTGGTGCCGATGGTGTAGACGCCGGCCTTGGCGCCACTGGCCACGGCGCTGTTCTCGACCGGCGCGGACAGCTCCGTCCACGTCTGGCCGTCGGCGGAGTAGGAGCCGGTGAAGGTGGCGCCGGCCTTCTTCAGCCGCAGCCACCACACGCCGCCGCTGAGGTTGTTCGCCTGCGGCTGCGGGCTCTGCACGGTGCCGCCGACCTCGCTGCGCAGCTCGATGGCCCGCGCCACCGCCGACCCCGCGGCGTTGGTGGTCAGGAAGTCGAGCTTGACGTAGTCGTCGTCGCCGGCGTACACCATCAGGCCGCCCTGCTGGTACTGCTCGTTCAGCGCCGAGGCGTCCACCTTCGTCTCCAGCGTCCAGTCGCCGTTCGGCGCGGGCTGCAGGACGAAGTTCTTCGGGCCGCTGTTGGTGGTCCCGTAGATGTCGCCGGTGGTGGTGTCGAGCTCCAGCTTGCCGTCCTTGACGCGGGCCGCGGTGGCGTCGGGGCGCACGATCGCGCTCCAGCGGCAGGTGTCGAGGGCGGTGCCGTCGAACTCGTCGTCCGGGTCGGGCGCGGTCGCGGTGTCGTCCGGGGTGATGTGGAACCAGTCGAAGGCGGCGTCCACGACCGGATGGCCGGCCCCGGCCAGGGAGAGCAGGCCGATCTTCGGGTTGGTGATCCCGGCGAGCGGCTTGGTCTGCGGCATCGCGGTGAACGTGCTGCCGTCCGCGGAGTAGTGGGCGGTGATGTTCGTCCCGTCGCTGACGAACCGCACGTACACGGTGTCGGGGTAGGAGTCGCCGAGGTTGGCCGTGTTGCTCTGCGACACCTCGTTCGGGGCGGCGTTCTCCTCGCGGATGAACTGGAAGATGCGGCTGGCGTGGTCGGAGCCCGACGTCGACCGCGCCTGGAGCACCATCTTGGCGTAGTTGTCGTCGTCACCGTAGATGATCAGGCCCGCCTGCTGGTAGGCGTCCCGCGCGTCCAGGGTGAGCTTGGCGGTGGCCGTCCACGCGCCCGACGGCGCCGGCTGCAGCACGATGTTCGGCGTGTTGCCGCCCGTGCTGTAGATGTCGGTGGTCGAGGTCGGGATGACCAGCTTGCCGTCGGCGACCTTGAGGTCCTGGTTCTCCCGGACGACCGACCAGCGGTTCCGGTCGAGCTGGCTGCCCGTGAAGTCGTCTGAGCGGCCGGTGAAGCACACCGTGGCCGGCGCGTCCACCTTGACCGTGACCTGGGCGGTGGCCGAGGCGCCCTTGTCGTCGGTCGCCGTCACGACGGCGGTGTAGGTACCGGGCGCGTCGTAGGTGTGGCTGGCCTCGGCGGTGGTGGGCTCCGGCGCGCCGCTCACCCCGAAGTTCCATTTGTACGTGATCGCGTCCCCTTCGGGGTCGGTCGCCGTCGCCTTGAAGTCGACCTTCAGCGGCGCGACGCCGGTCGCCGGGGTCGCCGTCGCGGTCACCGCCGGATGCTCGTTGTCCGTGGCGCCCTTGCCGACGAAGTCGACCCAGTTGAAGTTGGCCAGGTAGGCGTTGTCGGCCGCGCTCGCCGGCTTGCGCACGACGAAGTACAGCGGGCCGCTGTCCGTGGGCGGGCTGCTCAGGTCGAGCGTGACGTCGGTGAACGTCTGCCAGCCGCCGGTGGGCGTCACCTCGACCGAGCCGATCAGCGTACCGGTCTCCGGGTTGCCCGCCCGGACCTGCACGGTGCCGCCGGCGCCGCCCGAGGAGGCCCGGAACCGGATCGCGGTGACGTTCGTCAGGTTCGCCGGGTCGAACGACCACCAGTCGCCGTCCTGGACGAACGCGATGTGCTGGTTGCCGCCCTGCGGGTCGCTCGTGGTCTCCGCCTGGACGCCCGCGGTGTCGGTGCCCTTGCCGTCGGCCACCCGGCCGGTCCGCGAGAAGTGCTCGGCCTGCTTGCGCTTGGGCTCCAGGAGGACCTGGCCCCGCCCGGTCAGCGGCTTGGCGCCGTTGGCGCCACCGTCGGTGTAGCTGGCCTCGATGGCGTAGAACAGGTTGTCGTACTCGCCGTGGCCGGCCTGCTGGGTCTGCAGCACGCCTTCACAGCCCTTGTGCTGGTCGAGCGGGTGGCCGTGGCTGTCGTGGCCGAGGATCGCCTGGATCGTGACCTTGTCGCAGTCGATCGTCCCGTCCTCGGGGTCGGTGACGGTGACCTTGAACTTCACCTGGTCGCCGAACTCGAAGAAGGCGCCGTTCGGCGGGAGGTTCACCGAGACGGTGGGGCGGGTGTTGCCCGCGCTGATCTCGACGCTGGCCGTGGCGGTCTTGCCGTCGGGGGTCTTGACGGTCAGGACCGCGTTGTAGTCGCCCCCCTCCGTGTAGGTGTAGGAGGGGTTCGGGTCGGTGGAGTCGGTGTCACCGTCGCCGTCGAGGTCCCAGGCGTAGGTGAGCGGCTTGCCGTCCGGGTCCCGGCTGCCCTCGCTGGAGAACGTGACGGCCAGCGGCAGCGGCCCGTCCGTCTTGTCCGCCGCGGCGCGGGCGATCGGCGGGCGGGTGCCCTTGGTGTACTCGATGCGGTAGATGCCCGAGTCGGCGTTGTCGCCGCCGAAGCCGGAGCCCCACTCGATCATGTACAGCGCGCCGTCGGGACCGAACTTCATGTCCATCGGCTTCTTGAACGTCAGCGAGCCGAGGATCGGGTTCATCTCGACGAGCTTGGTGCCGGTCTCGTCGAGCTGGAACGACCACACCTTGTCGTTGTTCCACTCGCCGAAGATCGCCTTGCCGTCCCAGTACGCCGGCCACTTCACGTCCGACTGCAGGTTCGGGTCGGCGCGGTAGACCGGGCCGCCCATCGGCGCGCCGCCGCTCATCTCGGGGAAGTTCTGCGGGTCGGCCGCGTAGTGGTACCAGATCGTCGCCGGGATCACCGGCGGCAGCGTGGTCAGACCGTCGTTGTTCGGCGAGTCGTTGACGGGCGCCGCGCAGTTGAACGGCGAGCCCGACTGCTTGGTGGCGAAGTTGTAGTCGACGTACGGGGTGTTGTTGCCGACGCAGTACGGCCAGCCGTAGTTGCCCGGCTTCGAGACCAGGTTCCACTCGACCGTGTTCTGCGGGCCCCGGGTGGCGCTGGCCGTGCCGGCGTCGGGGCCGTACTCGCCGAGCATGATGTGGCCGGTCTTCGGGTCGAGGCCCATGCGGAACGGGTTGCGCAGGCCCATGCCGTAGATCTCCGGCTTGGTCTTCGCCGTGCCCGGCGGGAACAGGTTGCCGTCCGGCACGGTGTAGGTGCCGTCGGCCTCCGGGTGGATGCGCAGCAGCTTGCCGCTGAGGCTGTTGGTGTTGCCCGCGCTGCGCTGGGCGTCCCAGCTGGAGCGGCCCTGCTGCTCGTCGATCGGCGTGTAGCCGTCGGAGGCGAACGGGTTGGTGTTGTCGCCCGTGGCCAGCCACAGGTTCCCCGTCTTCGGGTCGATCACCATGCCGCCGCCGTGGTGGCAGCACTCGGCCCGCTGCACCGGCACGTCGAGGATCTTCTTCTCCGTCGTCAGGTCCACCGTGTCACCGGTGACGGTGAAGCGGCTCAGCCGGTCGACGTTCGTCCCGGAGGGGGAGTAGTACAGGTACAGCCAGTGGTTGGTGTCGAAGGCGGGGTCGAGCGCCAGCCCGAGCAGGCCGCTCTCGTTGGCGGTGAAGACGTTCAGCTTCGCCGCCGTCACCGTGCCGCCGGCCGGCTTGATGATCCGGACCTCGCCGAGCCGGTCGATGTAGAAGACCCGGCCGTCCTTGGCGACGTCCACCATCATCGGGTTCGAGGTGTTGTCGTCGAGCGTGACCTTCTCGAAGCTGGAGCTCTGCGAGGCCGAGCAGTCGGCCTTGACCGCGCCGGCGGCCGTCTGGATGCCGCCGAGCAGCAGCTTCAGGAAGTTCGGCTCGCTGTAGTTCTCCTTCAGGTGGCCGAGCCCCGTGTACCACGAGCGGCCGCCGTCGAAGTCCTGGCACCACGTGATCGGGTGGTCGGCGCCCATCGTGGCGCCGGTGTAGGACTTCTCGTCCATCGAGGTCAGCACGTGGACGGTCGCGCGCGGGTTCGCCTGGTAGTCGTACCACTCGTCGGTACGGGTCCAGGTCGTCGGCAGGTCCTTGGTGGACGGGTGCGCCGGGTCCTCGACCTTGACCGTGGCCTGCTGGATCGCCGGGTGCTGCTTGAAGTAGGCGCCGACGAGCTTGCCGTACCAGGGCCAGTTGTAACCGCTGTCGGCGGCGGCGTGGACGCCCACGAACCCGCCGCCCTTCTGGATGTAGCGCTGGAAGGCGTCCTTCTGCTCCTGCGTGCTGAGCGGGTCGCCGGTCGTGGACATGAAGATCACGGCCTGGTACTGCGCGAGGTTCTGGTCGGTGAACAGCGCGCTGTCCTCGGTCGTGTCGACCGTGAAGTTGTTGTCCTGGCCGAGCTTCTGCACGGCCGCGATGCCCTCGGGGATCGAGTCGTGACGGAAGCCGGTCGTCTTCGAGAAGACGAGGACCTTGAAGGCGGGCTCCGCCGCCGTGGTGGCGGTCTCGGCGCCCGCGGGGGCCGGGGAGAGCGTGACGAAGGGGACGATGAGGGCCGCGGCCATCGATAAGACGGCCGTCGCGGCGGTGCGGCGTCTCGGACGCCGTCCGCCGGCTCGTGGGGCCGAGCCGAGGAGCCTGGCCCACGTGCGCTGACGTGGTGACATGAGGAACCCTTCCTGACCGGGGGGACGTCAGGCAAAGGCGCGCGCCGCCGCGCTGTTGCCACGGGATGGTGACGGGGTGGTGAGGAGCGGATGGTGCGGTTGCTGGAGGGTGCCGTCTCCAGGTCTGCGGGGGCCGTCAGCGGGGTGCCGGCCGGGGGAGTGCGTCCATGAGCGTCGTAGGGTCGTCGATGAGGTGGCTGACCACCATGCTCGCGGCGCCCCGGGAGGCGGCGCCGAAGCCGAGCGTGGAGGCGACGAACCGGCACTGGGCGGCGGGAGCGGCCACCATGAGCCGTTGGAGCTGGTCCTGGGCGTGGGGGAGCAGCCACTCGGCCAGCGAGGCGAAGTAGCCGCCGATGACGATCACCCGCGGGTTGAACAGGTTGGCCAGGATCGAGCCGCCGAGCCCCAGCCATTCGCCGACCTGCGCCACCGCCATCGTCATCCGCCGGTCGCCGGCGGCCAGGCCCCTGGCGATGTCGGCCACCCGCTCGCCCGGGTCGGGCACGGGCCGGCCGGGCAGCCCGTACGCCTGCTCGGGCATGGCCGCCCCGACCAGCGCGGCCAGGCCGACCTTGGTCTCCCAGCAGCCGACGCGGCCGCAACCGCAGCGCGCGCCGTTCGGGTCCACCTGCAGATGCCCGACCTCGCCCGAGAAGCCGTCGGCTCCGCGCAGCAACTCGCCGCCCAGGATGATGCCGCCGCCGACGCCGACCTCGCCGGTGAGGTAGACCAGGTAGGGCGTGCCGGCGGCGACGCCCGAGGTGTACTCGGCCAGGGCGGCCAGGTTCGCGTCGTTCTCCACCCGCACGGGCACGGCCGGCGTGCCCAGCATGGTGGCGAGCTGGTCGGCCAGGGGCACGTCGTGCCAGTAGAGGTTCGGGGCGAGGGTCACGATGCCGCGCGCCACGTCCACCAGCCCCGGTACGGCGACCGCGACGCCGGCGGGAGCCGCCCCGGCCCGCCGCATCGCCTCCACGGACTCCTTGGCCACGAGCCCGAGCCGGCGCACGGCCCGGTCGGGGCCGCTGCCCATGGCGTCGTAGGCGACCCGGCGCTCGACCAGGGCCCGGCCGCTGAGGTCGGTGCCGTGCACCGCGATGTAGTCGACGTTGATCTCCATGCCCAGGGCGCCGACGTGCGCCCCGTGCAGGGCCACCGCCCGCCTGGGACGCCCGATCGCGCCCACGTGCTCGACGCCGACCTCCCGCACCAGCCGCCGCTCCAGGAGCTCGGCCATGAGGTTGGAGACGGTGGCCCGGTGCAGCCCGGTCGCCTCGGCGATGTGGGCACGGGACAGGGAGGCGTGCTCGCGCAGCTTGCGCAGCACCAGCGAGAGGTTCGCCCGGCGCAGCGCGGCGGCGCCCGCGGGAGGGGCGCCACCCGGCGGGCGGGTGCGGGGCGGCTTGTACGTCATCCGCGCCACCTGCCCTTTGTTTATCTCCGAGATCAATTAATCGGAGTTGTAACACGGCGAGATCGCGCCGTACACCCCGCGCCTTCGTAACGAGTTGGCAACACTGATTTCCGTGCACTTCAGGAGCTATTGCGCGGCTCGTTACTGGAACGTTACATAATCTGTAACCGATTTCACTCTTGTGTGCGCCGGGTCGGCCCCTTTTAATTCGGCTAGCCACCCCGACTAATCGAGGAGGAGCGTGGACCACAACCCGGCCGGCGGCCACGCGGCCGGCTCGGCGAGTCGCGGCCGGCCCGCGCGGCTGCCCGCCGACCAGGCCACCGTGCGCCGCTCCAACCTCGCCCTCGTGCTGCGCCACGTCAGCACGCACGGCCCGTGCTCCCGCTCGGCCGTCGCCGGCGCCACCGGGCTGAACAAGGCCACCGTCACGAGCCTCGTCAGCGAGCTGCAGGCCCGCGGCCTGGTCAAGGAGATGGGGCCGCAGCACGCCGGCTCCGTCGGCCGCCCCGGCGTCGCGCTCGGCCTCGACGGCTCCCGCGTCGGCGCCCTGGGCGTCGAGGTCAACGTCGACTACATCGCCGCCATCGCCACCGACCTCGCCGGTCGCGTGCTCATCGACCGGCGCATCGGCTTCGACGCCATGGGCTCCGGCCCCGAACGCTCCCTCGACGAGCTGGCCCGCATGGTCGAGCGCACCGTCGCCGACCTCGACCGGCTCGGCGTCAGACCGGCCGGCATCACCGTGGCCGTGCCCGGCCTCATCGACACCACCACCGGCACCGTCGTCGTCGCCCCCAACCTGGGCTGGCGCGGCGTGCCGGTGGCCGAGCGGCTGTCACGCGCCGGCCGCGCCGCGGGCATCCCCATCGCGGTCGCCAACGACGCCAACCTCGCCGCCCTGGCCGAGTACACCACCGGCGTCGCCGCCGGCACCGACGACCTCGTCTACCTCACCGGCGAGGTCGGCGTCGGAGGCGGCGTCATCGCCGGTGGCCGGCTGCTCAGCGGCGCCGACGGCTTCGCCGGCGAGGTCGGCCACGTCATGATCGAGCCCGACGGCGAGCCGTGCCGCTGCGGCCGGGCCGGCTGCTGGGAGACCAAGGTCGGGCTGGCCGCCCTCGTCCGCATGGCCACGCCCGAGCACGCCTACGGCACCGGCCTCGTCCGCGACCCGGAGGAGCGGCTGGCCGAGATCGAGCAGCGGCGCGCCGAAGGCGACCCCCGCGTGGACGCCGCCGTCGCCGAAGTGGGCCGGTGGCTCGGCCTCGGCGCCGCCATGCTCGTCAACATCTTCAACCCGCGGGTGATCGTGCTGGGCGGCTACTTCGCCAGGCTCGCCGACCGGCTCATCCCCGCCGCACACGAGGAACTGGCCCGCGCGGGCATGAACGGCGCCATCGAACGCTGCCACTTCGCCGCCTCCGACCTCGGCTTCGGCGCCGCCGCACGCGGAGCGGCCGGAGTCGTCGTCGAACGGGCGCTGTCCGACCCCACCAGCATCACGGTCCCCAGCCTCGTGCCACCCCAGAACGTCCCGCCTGCCTGACCGGCCACCCGGAGCCGCACCGGCACCGTTGACGCCGAACTCGGTGCCGCCGCGGCGGTGCCAACCGGCGCCGTCAGGCGGGCGGGGCCGTTCCCTGATCACCGTGGAGGACTTCATGACCAGACCCATCACCCTGTTCACCGGACAATGGGCGGACCTGCCGTTCGAGGAGGTCTGCCGGCTGGCCTCCGAATGGGGCTACGACGGCCTGGAGATCGCCTGCTGGGGCGACCACTTCGAGGTCGACAAGGCCCTCGCGGACGACTCCTACATCGAACGCAAGAAAGAGACCCTGGCCAAGTACAACCTCGGCGTGTGGACCATCTCCAACCACCTCGTCGGCCAGGCCGTCTGCGACCACCCCATCGACGAGCGGCACAAAGGCATCCTGCCCGCCCGCATCTGGGGCGACGGCGAGCCCGAAGGCGTGCGGCGGCGCGCCGCCGAAGAGATCAAGGACACCGCCCGGGCCGCCGCCGCACTCGGCGTCACCACCGTCGTCGGCTTCACCGGCTCCTCCATCTGGCACACCCTCGCCATGTTCCCGCCCGTCCCGCCGTCGATGATCGAGGCCGGGTACGCCGACTTCGCCGACCGCTGGAACCCCATCCTCGACGTCTTCGACGAGGTGGGCGTGCGCTTCGCCCATGAGGTGCACCCGAGCGAGATCGCCTACGACTACCACACCACCGTGCGCACGCTGGAGGCCATCGGCCACCGGCCCGCGTTCGGCCTCAACTGGGATCCCTCCCACATGGTGTGGCAGGACCTCGACCCGGCCGGGTTCATCCTCGACTTCGCCGACCGCATCTACCACGTCGACTGCAAGGACGCCCGCGTCGCCGGCCGCGACGGGCGGCGCGGCCGGCTCGCCTCCCACCTCGCCTGGGCCGACCCCCGCCGCGGCTGGGACTTCGTCTCCACCGGGCGGGGCGACGTGCCCTGGGAGACGTGCTTCCGCGCGCTCAACCACATCGGGTACGACGGGCCGATCTCCATCGAGTGGGAGGACGCGGGCATGGACCGGCTGCACGGCGCGCCGGAATCCCTCGCCTACATCCGCGCGCTCAACGCCATCACCCCACCGGCCGCCTCCTTCGACGCCGCCTTCTCCTCCGAGTGATTCCCCGGCGGGCGGCGGCCCCCTCCGCGACCGCCGCCCACCGTGCCGTCTTGTGGCGCCGGGCGTGTGCGCCGCCGTGCCGTCTTGGCCTCATCTCGCACCGGTGGCTGCCGCGTGCGCGTCGTCCTCCCGCGTCGCTGGGCGTCGGGGACGTGCCGGGTCACTCGGCGGGGCGCGGCTCCATGCCCGCCGGCAAGCCTGTGACCTGGGGCGTGCCGGAGCGGTCGATCGTCACGTCCACCGGGGAGCCGGCCACGCGCAGCCCGCGTACCGACAGCGCGCCCAGCGGGGCGCCGGGCAGCGGGCGCAGGGTCGTGCGGCCCGACGGCACGTCCGGGTACAGGCCCGTGGCGGCGTGCAGGATCGCGACGGCGGCAGCCGCCGACCACGCCTGCGGCCGGCACGCCGCCGGGTACGGCACCGGCCGCCCCATCAGCGTGCGGTCGTCGCCCGCGTGCAGCTCCGGCAGCCGGTAACCGAACGTCTCGGCCGCCGACAGGAGCCCCCGCGTGAGGTCGGCGGCCAGGTCCGCGGCCACGCCGCCGTGCCCCGACCGGGCCAGCCCGGAGATCACGATCGCGGTGTCGTGCGTCCAGACGGAGCCGCAGTGGTAGGAGAGCGGGCTGAAACCGGCGTCGGCGGCCGACATCGTCCGCAGGCCGAAACCGCCGGACATGGCCGGATCGGTCAGCGTGCGCGCGATCCGCAGCTCCTCCTCGGCGGTGAGCAGGCCGGTGCCGAGCAGGTGGCCGATGTTGCTGGTCAGCGCGTCCACCGGACGCTTGTCCCGGTCGAGGGCCAGGGCCGGGTAGCCGCCCGCCACCCAGAACCGCTCCCGGAACCGCTCGGCCAGCCTGCCCGCGTAGTCGCGCCACCGGTCGGCGCCCGGCCGGCCGAACGCCTCCAGCAGCGCCGCGCCCGCCACGGCCGCCTCGTACGCGTACCCCTGCACCTCGGCCAGGGCGATCGGCGGCTCGGCCCGCGAGCCGTCGTGGAAGCGGACCGCGTCGCCCGAGTCCTTCCAGCCCTGGTTGGCCAGGCCGCGCCCGCTGGTGTCGATGTACTCCAGGAAGCCGTCACCGTCGGCGTCGCCGTCGGAGCCGAGCCAGCCGAGCGCGGCCTCCAGGGCGGGCAGCAGCGCGGCCACCTCGGCGTCCGGCAGGCCCCACCGCCAGGTGTCGTGCAGCAGGCAGATCCACAGCGGGGTGGCGTCGATGGTGCCGTAGTAGGCGGCGGGCAGCTGCAGGCCGCTGGTCTCGAGGTCGTAGTCGTGGCGGCGCAGCTCGTGCATGATCTTGCCGGGGGCCTCGCCGGAGGTCGCGTCCACCTTGGTGCCCTGGCGGCGGGCCAGCACGCGCAGGGTGCCCGCGGCCAGGCGGGTCCCCAGGGGGAGCAGCATGCGGGCGGCCCAGATGCTGTCGCGGCCGAACAGCGTCAGGAACCAGGGGACGCCCGCGCCGAGGAACGTGTCGCCCGGCGCCTCGGCCTCGGTGAGCCGCAGCGACTCCAGGTCGTCGAGTGACTGGCGGGCCAGGCGTACCAGGCGGGCGTCGTCGGCCTCGACCCGCGGCCGGCTCCACTCGGGGCCGCCGGCCGGCGCCGCCACGACGGCCTCCGGATCCTCGACCCGCACCCCCCACCGCAGCGTCACGGCCCGCCCGGGCGCAACGGTCACCCGCCACCGGAGCACGGCCCCACCTTCGCCGGCAACGACGCCCGCGCCCGCGCTTGTGCCCGCGCCCGGGTCTGCGTCTGCGTTCGCGCCCGGGTCTGCGCCTGTGCTCGCGTTTGCGACCTCGGCACCTCCGGTACTCATGCTTGAAGTGGCGCCTGGCCTGCCGTCGCCCTTTCCACCGTCCTCCGCCCCCAAGAGGGCGGTGACGCGGGTCCGGCCGGAGTGCCAGGTCAGCGTGCCGCCGGCGACCGAGGCCGGGAGCGGGGCGGCGGTCCTGCCGGATTTGACCACCTCGACGGGGGCCAGGTCGCACGCCAGCGTGAGCGTGACCGTGCAGGTGACGGGCTCGGCCGCGGTGGAGGTGACGGTGATCTCCTCGTCCATCGCGCCGGGCGTGACGTGGCGGACGCGGTCGATGCGTACCGTCGGATCGGCGGTGGGGTCGCCGAGCCAGCGGGCCAGGGAGACGAAGCGGGAGAGACCGGGCGCCGGGACGGCGTGCGCGACAGGCTCCGGCTCGCGGCCGTCGACGAGCAGCCCGGCCTGGGAGAGCACCCGCGCGTCGGCGTGGAAGAGCCCCTGCACCCCGGCGGGCCTGATCTGGCCGTCGGTGCCGCTGAGCGCGGTCGTCGGCGCCCGGACGGTGGAGACGAGGTCGTGCAGCAGCGGTTGCAGACGGTGGTCGTGCACGGTGAGGGCCCCTTGACACTCCGTTGATTTGAACGATCTAATCTTGGCACACGCCTTTTGGATCGATCAAACCCCCAGAAAGGACACATATGGCGTCAAAGGTGACGATCGCCGACGTGGCTCGCTACGCCAACGTGTCCCGACAGACCGTGTCGAACGTGCTGAACTCCCCCGAAGTGGTCAAGGAGGAGACCCGGCAGCGCGTGCTGGACGCCGTCGAGGCCCTCGGCTACCGGGTCAGCGCCGCCGCCCGGCAGATGCGCACCGGCCGCTCGCGGCTGCTGGCCGTGCGGATCGAGACCACGCAGGACGGCATGAACGTCTTCGACCGCTTCCTGCACGGCCTCACCGAGTCGGCCGCGCGGTCCGGCTACCGCGTGCTGCTCTACACCGCGGCCGACGACCGGGCCGAGATCGACACGATCGACCAGCTCCTGGGCGAGTTCGAGCCCGACGGGTTCGTGCTGACCAGCACCCATCACGGCGACCCGCGGGCCGCCTGGCTGGCCGGGCGCGGCCTGCCGTTCGTCAGCTTCGGCCGGCCGTGGGGGGCGCCGGAGGGCGTGCATCCCTGGGTGGACGTGGACGGCGCCGCCGGCACCGAGACGGCCACCCGCCACCTGCTCGACGCGGGCCACCGCCGCATCGGCTTCATCGGCTGGGAGCCCGGCTCCGGCGTCGGCGACGACCGCAGGGCCGGCTGGGAGCGGGCGCTGGCCGCGCACCAGCTCGACGCCGGCCTCGTCCTGGAGACCGACGGGTCGTCGGCCCAGGGGCAGGCGGCCGCGCGCGAGCTGGTGGAGCGCGGCGCGACGGCCCTGGTCTGCGTCAGCGACTCGGTGGCGCTCGGCGCCTTGCAGGTCGTCCCCGACGTCGTCGGGTTCGACGACACGCCCGTGGCCGCGGCCGTCGGGCTCACCAGCGTCAGCCAGCCGCTCACCGAGGCGGCGGCACGCTGCGTGGAGCTGCTGACCAGCCGGCTGTCCGGCCGGCTGCCCGACCGGCTGCCCGATCGGCTGCCCGATCGGCCCGCCGCGACGCACGTGCTGCTCACCCCCTCTCTGGTCATCCGAAAGGAGCCTCGCTCATGAAGAGCCTCACGATCCCGGCGGCGACGGCCGTGCTGCTGTCTCTCACGGCCTGCGGCAGCGGGTTCGATGACCGCCAGCCGGCGCCGCAGCAGAGCGCCGGCCCGGCCGCCCTCCAGATCCTCATGGCCTCCTCGGGCGACGCCGAGACGAACGCCGTCAAGCAGGCGGCGCAGGCGTGGGCGAAGGCCAGCGGCAACACCGCCACCGTGACCCCCGCCCAGGACATCCACCAGCAGCTCGGGCAGGCCCTGGCCGGCAGCAACCCGCCGGACGTGTTCTACGTCGATGCCTCCCGCTTCGCCGACTACGCCAGCGTCGGCGCCCTGGAGCCGTACGCCGACCGGATCTCCGCCAGCCAGGACTTCTACCCGAAGCTGCGTGAGACGTTCACCTACGACGGCCGCTTCTACTGCGCGCCCAAGGACTTCTCCACGCTCGCCCTGGTCGTCAACGACGAGCTGTGGAAGAAGAACGGCCTCACCGATGACGACATCCCCACGACCTGGGACGAGCTGACCGCCGTCACCAAGAGGATCAAGGGCGTGACGCCGCTGGTGTTCGGCGACACCCGCGACCGCGTCGGCGTCTTCATGGTGCAGGCCGGCGGCTGGATCACCAGCCCCGACGGCAAGCAGGCCACCGGCGACAGCCCGCAGAACCTCGCCGCGCTGGAGTACGTCAAGGGCCTGCTCACCGTCAAGCAGGCCCAGTACGCCAGGGCGCTCGACGCCGACTGGGGCGGCGAGGCGTTCGGCAAGGGCAAGGCCGCGATGACCATCGAGGGCAACTGGATCCGGGGCGCGATGAAAGCCGACTACCCTGACGTGCGCTTCTCGGTGCACGAGCTGCCCGCGGGCCCCAAGGGCAAGGGCACGCTGTCGTTCAGCAACTGCTGGGGCATCTCCGCCAAGTCGCGGCACAAGGACGCGGCGATCAGCTTCGTCGAGGCGATGACCAAGGCCGACCAGCAGCTCGCGTTCGCGCGGGCCTTCGGCGTGATGCCCTCGCGCCAGTCGGCCAAGGACGCCTACCTGAAGGAGTTCCCCGGCGACGCGGCCTTCGTGGCCGGCGCCGACTACGCGCAGGGCCCGGTCAACGCCCCCAAGATGGACAGCGTCCTGTCCGACTTCGACTCGGGGCTGCAGAAGCTGGCGACCAGCGACCCCAAGCAGCTCCTGGCCCGGCTGCAGAAGAACACCGAGAGTGTGCGCGGCTGACGTCATGCGCAGTCGTACCAGGGAGAACCTCGCGGGCTGGCTCTTCGTGGCGCCGGTCGTGGCGATCCTCGGGCTGTTCCTGCTGCTGCCGATCCTCATGGCGCTGTGGGTCAGCCTGACGGGATGGAACGGGCAGGGCAGCCCGTTCCGCGCCGGCGTGCCGTTCGTGGGCGGGGACAACTACGCCCGGCTGTTCACCGAGGACGGCCTGGCCCGCGAGAACTTCATGACCAGCCTCCGCAACAACGTCTACTACGTCGCCGCGGTGGTGCCGCTGCAGACGGCGCTCGCGCTCTTCCTCGCCCTCGTGGTGAACCGGCGCCGGGCGTTCTTCCGCACCGCGTTCTACTTCCCCTCGGTGACCAGCTCCGTGGCGATCAGCGTGGTGTTCCTGTTCATCTTCAGCAACTCGGGGGCGGTCAACCAGCTCCTGGCCCTGGCCGGCGTGCGGGGACCGCAGTGGTTCTCCGACCCGCGCGGGGTGATCCAGCTCCTCGTCGGCGAGCCGCCCGCGGCGCTCACCGAGCACGGCCTGCTCGGCCTGACCTGGTGGGACTGGCTGGCGGGGCCCAGCGTGGCGATGTGCGCGATCATCGTGCTCGTCGTGTGGACGACGTCGGGGACGTTCATGCTGATGTTCCTCGCGGCGCTGCAGAACATCCCGAAGGCGCTGGACGAGGCGGCCATGCTCGACGGCGCCACCCGGTGGCAGCGCTTCCGCCGGGTGACGCTGCCGATGCTCAAGCCGACCATGTTCCTGGTGCTGACGCTCGGGCTGATCGGCACGTGGCAGGTCTTCGACCAGATCTACGTGATGAGCCAGGGCGATCCGGCCAAGACGACGCTGACGCCGGCGTTCCTGTCGTACCGGACGGCCTTCCGCGACTTCGACTACGGCGCGGGCACGGCGATCTCGTTCGTGCTCTTCCTGATCATCGTGGTGCTGACGCTGGTGCAGCGGTGGGTCATGAGGGAGCGCAGGGCATGAAAGCCATGAGAGGCATCCTCCTGGCCGTCTTCTCGGTCGTCTTCGTCTACCCGTTCGTCATCCAGGTCGCCAACTCCTTCAAGACCGACCCCGACGCCGCCGCCAACCCGCTGTCCCCCCTTCCGCACCCGGCCACGCTGTCGGCGTTCGAGCGGGTGTTCCTGGGCACGGACATGCCGGTCTGGCTGGCGAACTCGCTGCTGGTGACGGTGGTGGTCACGCTGGGGCGGGTGCTGCTCGACTCGATGGCCGGGTACGCGCTGGCCCGGCTGCGCTTCCGCGGCCGCTCGGGGCTGTTCGCGGCGGTGATCGCGGTGATGGCGGTGCCGGGGGTGGTGCTCTTCATCCCGAAGTTCCTGGTCCTGAACCAGCTCGGCATGTACGACTCCTACCTCGCGCTGATCCTCCCGCTCATCGCGGACGCCACCGGCGTGTTCATCATGAAGCAGTTCTTCGAGTCGATCCCGGGCAGCGTCGAGGAGGCGGCCCGCATCGACGGCGCCGGCCCGTTCCGGGTCTTCTGGTCCGTGGTGCTGCCCATGTCGCGCCCGGCGCTGATCACGCTGACGATCCTGTCGTTCCAGGGCTCGTGGAACGAGTTCCCGCACACCCTGGTCGCCGTGCAGGACCCGGCGCTGTTCACCCTGCCGCGCGGCCTGGCCGACCTGGTCAGCGGCTCGCTCGGCGGCGGCACCCAGTTCCCGCTCAAGCTGGCCGCCGCCCTGCTGGCGACCGTCCCCGTCGCGGTGATCTTCGTCGTGTTCCAGCGGCACTTCATCCGCGATCCGAACCAGGGCGCGGAGAAGGGCTGACGCCTTCGGGGGCGGGCTCCGCGCCGGAGCCCGCCCCGGGTCGTCGGTTCACGCGGGTGACGCGCCCCGGCGCCGGAGCCTGGAGCGGGCTCTTGGCGCGGATGCAGGACTCGAACGCCTCGATGCCGCGCACCTTCTCCACCCGCTCGGTCCCCTCGGTGCGCACCGGGAAGCCGTCGCCGCCGGTCGCGATGAAGGAGTTGGCGGTCACGCGGTAGGAGGCGGCCGGGTCGATCACGGTGCCGTCGAGCTTGACGGTGGCGGGTCGATCCTGCCGCACGCGGGCCTGGCGTTGTCGTAGGTGGAGGTCAGCCCCTGCGAGACGCCGAGCACGCGGGCGGTGCTCTGGCCGCACCACTGCTGCTCCAGCAGCCGCTCCACCTGGGCGCCGGTGAGCGTCATGGTGACGAGCATGCTACCGAACGGCTGCACGCGCAGGGCCTTGCCGTGCGTGACGAGGTTCGACATCTCGTTGCCGGTCGGGTTGACGATCAGGTCGCCGCCGATGCCGCCGCCGTAGGGCGGCTGGATCGCGATCCGGGCGTCCGGCCTGATGTCGTGGGTGATGGTGACGTTCCCGGCCTTGGCGGCCGTCGGGTTGCCGGTGGCCCGGCCGACGGTGAGCACGACCTTGGTCAGCTTCGCGCGTGCGGGCGGAGGTCTGGGTGACGGGGATCCCGTTGATCACGCAGTTGTACGGGTTGTGCGTGTGCCCGGAGATGACGGCGTCCACCTCGGGGTCGAACCTCTGCACGATGTCCTTGATCGGCGCGGCCAGGTTGTTGCACTGGTTCGGCAGGCCGGCGCCGGTTCGAGCTGCCGCCGGAGGAGAACGTGACGCGGAGCGCCGCCCGCGGGCCGTACGTCAAGACGGCGGCGATCCGCCGCAAGGTCGTCGAGGCCTGCGTGGACGCCTTCGGCCAGGCCGGCTTCTACGGCGCGACCATGAAGGACATCGCCGAGCGCGCCGGCATCAGTTACACGGGCCTGCTGCACCACTTCTCGAGCAAGGAGGAGCTGCTGGCCGCCGTGCTGGCGCCGCGCGACGAGCGCGGCACCGCCTACCTGGAGTCGGCGCACGCCCTCGACGCGAGCGCCAACCCGGTCGAGAGCCTGCGCGGCATGCTCGCCGTCATCCTCGACGACGAGCTGCAGCCCGGCCTCATGGAGCTGCACTGCGTCGTCTCGGGGGAGGCCACCTGGCCGCACCATCCGGCGCACGCCTGCTACACCGAGCGCTACCGGATGCTGCGCCGCTTCTACGCCATGGCGTTCCAGGCCCTGGCCGAGCGCGGGGAGCTGCGCTCGGCCGGCGACCCGGAGACGCTGGCCACGATGACGATCGCGCTCATCAACGGCGTGCAGGCCCAGTGGCTGTTCGACCGCGACTCGGTGCGGATGGAGCGCGCGATCAGGGACTTCCTGGCCTCCCTCGTGCCCGCGCTCGCCGAGGACGCGCGCACGTGAACGTCGTCAGAACCGCACGCCGGAGAGCGTCTGGTTGATCCACTCGGCGACCATCGAGGGGTTGGCGAGCAGGAAGCCGGAGACGACGAGAGCGGGAACGATCACGAGGTAGCCGAGGACGAGCCCGGCCACCGCCATGCCGTGCCCGCCCTTCGTGCCGCGCTTGGTCTGCCTCGCCGCGACATGCCCCAGCACGACGGCCACGAGGGACGGGATGCCGAACAGGCACCAGCTCCCCACGAACCCGATGATGCCGAAGATGAGGCTGGCGACGGCGACCCCTGACGTCGGCGTCGCGGGGACCGGGGGCGGCGGGCGGTACTCGTGATCTCCGTAGGAAGAGTGCATGGGCCCTCCTCAAGGAGACGCCGGGGGGAATCCGCATCGCTTCGCGACGCGATCCTACGCTTCCGCGCAGCGCGGGTCACGAGCTTTCGAGCGGGACGGACGGCGCTCGACCAGGAGCCCGGCGCGGAGTATCCCGATGCCCGGGGCTCGCGGGCTCACCAGGGCATGCGGCCGCTGTCGTCGAAGAAGCCGCCCGACTCGCCGTCGGCGCCGACCGTGGCCCAGTGGACGACCGCGCGGGCGCCCTCGTCCGGGGTGCGCTCGCCCTTGAAGCCGTTGAGGCCGGTCGCGACGTAGCCCGGCGTGACGGCGTTGATTTTGATGTGGGCCGTGCCGGGAACGTCGGCGAAGGCGTTGGCGTACTTGACGGTCAGCATGTTCACCGCCGCCTTGGTCGCCGAGTAGGCGAACGACTCGTGGGAGCGGGCGAACATCGAGCCCTGCTCGGTGGCCTTGGCGAACACGGCCGAGTCGCTGGAGACGTTGACGATGCGCGCCGCCGGGGACCGGCGCAGCAGCGGCAGCATCGCGTGGACGACCCGCACCATGCCGAGCACGTTCGTCTCGAACTCCGGGAGCAGGTCGCCGGCCGACACCTCGGCGGCGGTCTTGCGCCGCAGCACGCCGGCGTTGTTGACCAGGACGTCGAGCCGGCCGTATTCACGCTCGATCAGCTCGGCCGCCTGGCTGCGCCGCTTCGTCGACTACATCAGGACCAAGCTGGCCTTCGCCGACGCGCTCAACCGCTCCACCGACACCTTCCAGGCCTGCCGCAAGGCGATGCGCGAAGCCGGAGGCCCGCTGCTGGAGCGGGCGCAGCGCGCGGGCGCCGCGGCTCCCGAGCCGACGATCGACGACCTGCTGCGGATGTTCTCCGGCATCAGCGCCATCGAGTACGCCGACGACGCCCAGCGCGAGCGGGTCTTCGGCCTGGCACTCGCCGGGCTGCGGGCACGTCCCTCATGAGCCCCGACGCGGCCGTGCGGCTCCTGAGGATCAGGCCGAGTCGCGGATCACCAGGGTCGCGGCCTCCGAGGGCGGGCGGCCGCGCGTGTCCGGCTTCTCCAGGCCCCGCAGCACCGCGTCGGCCAGCTCGGCGGCGACGGCCTCCATGTGCTGGTCGATCGTGGTGAGGGGCGGCTCGGCGAAGCGGGCCATGGGGATGTCGTCCACGCCGATGACGGCCAGCCCGGCGGGCGCCGGCCGGCCGGTGGCGCGCAGCCCGGCCAGCAGGGCGATGGCGACCTCGTCGTTGAACGCGCACACGGCGGTGACGCCCGCCGCCTGCCACGCCCGCGCCGCGGCGGTCGCCGCCCCGACGTCCAGCGCGACCTCCCGCACGTCCGGAGGGGCCAGGCCGTGCTCGGCGCAGCCCTGCCGGACGCCCTCCAGGCGCGGCTCGGAGAAGGCGCGCAGGCGCGGGTCGGCGGGGCTGGCGTAGCCGACCCGGGTGTGCCCCTTGGCGGCCAGGTGGGCGGCCTGCATCAGGCCGATGCGGAGCTGCCCGCGCGTCAGGACGTTCGGCTCGCCGTCGCTGTCGCCCCAGACGTCGACCACGTACGTGCCGGCGGCCCGCAGGTCCGCCCGCTGCTCCCTGCCGACGGGGGCGAAGGAGACCACGGCGGCCGGCGCCAGGTCCTTCCACAGCGAGCCGGCGCCGCGCCCGCTCTCGATGCGCGTGATCACGCTCAGGCCGTGGCGTTCGAGGCCGGCGGTGAGGTGCTCGATCAGCTCGACGGCCGTGGGGCCCAGCGGCATGCTCGCGACGAGCAGCAGCACGATGTCGCTCCGGCCGAGCCGCAGGGTGCGGGCCGCGGCCGAAGGGGTGTAGCCGAGCTTCTCGACGGCGGCGTGGATGCGCCGCCGGGTCTCCTCGGAGATCTTCTGGTGCGGCACGTTGTTGAGCACGTAGCTGACCGTGGTCTGCGAGACCCCGGCCTCGCGGGCCACATCGACGGACGTGACGCGCCGCGCTCTGGCCACCCGGGTCTCCTTCGTCGCACCCGCCATCGCGCGGAATCGTATCAGCGGCCCGGAGAGGCGGGGGTCGTGCGCGCGGCCGTGCCGCCGCGCGCACGAAGGACCGCTCAGGCGGGGCCGTGCAGCAGCTCGTGGAACCTCTTGTGGCTCTCGTAGGAGGCCGGGAGCCCCTTCCTGGCGGCGGTGGAAGGCACCGCACCCGGCGGGCTGGCCGGCTTGCTCGGCGTGTAGAGCCAGGTCTGGAAGAGCGCGTCCAGCTGCTCGCCGGAGATCTTCTCCGACAGGGAGATGAACTCCGCGGTGGTTCCGTTGCCGTGCTGCTCGATCCTCGCCCAGGCCCTGAGAATGGCGAAGAAGTCCTGGTCGCCGACCTCCTCGCGCAGCGCCTGCAACGTCATGCCGCCCCGCCAGTAGACCGAGGCGTAGAAGAGGAATTCCGGGCTGGGATCGCCCGGAACCCGCACCCAGAACCGGGGGTGATCGGCCGGGATCTCGTCGTAGAGCGCGTTGGCCAGCTCGGCCGCGGTGCCCGTGCCCTCCTTCTCCGACCACAGCCACTCGGCGTAGGTGGCGAAACCCTCGTTCAGCCAGATGTCGCGCCACTGCTCCAGCGCGACGCTGTCACCGAACCACTGGTGGGCGTTCTCGTGCACCACCACGCTGATGTCCGGGCCGGTCTCGAAGAAGACCGAGTCGTAGACGGGGTGCGACTGGGTCTCCAGCGCGAAGCCCACGTTCTCGTTGACGACCGAGCCGCCCATCGAGGAGAACGGGTAACGGCCGAACACGCTCGACTCCCACGCGATCACCTCCGGCGTGCGCTCGACGCTGGCCTTCGCGAACCCCATGCGCGGGCCGAGCGTCACGTCGTACGCGGTCGTCACCGGCAGGCCCGTGGACGAGCGGGTCCGGTGCACCTCGATGTCACCGATGTAGAGCATGGCCAGGTACGTGGCCATCGGCTTGTCCATCACGTAGCGGAAGGTCGTCGTGCCGCGCGCGGTGCGCCGGGAGGCGAGCACACCGTTGCTGATCACCTGCTTGCCCTCCGGCACGGTGACCGTCACGTCGAAGGTGGCCTTGTCCGCCGGGTGGTCGTTGCTCGGGTACCACCACCAGGCGACCTCCGGCTCGCCCAGCGCGAGCGCGCCGTCGGCCCGCTTGATCCACGGCCGGACGATGCCGGGCACCTCGACCGAGCTGGGGACGCCCGCGTAGGCCACCTCGACGACGAACGGCAGGAACCTGGGCAGGTCACGCGCCGGGGTGATCTCCAGCTCGTGCGCGCCCGTCCTGGCGAAGGCGGCCGCCCGGCCGTTGACCTTGACCTCCCGCACGTCCAGCAGGAAGTCGAGGTTGAAGCGCGACAGCGTCTGCGTGGCGGTGGCCAGCAGCGTCGCCCGGCCCTCCAGCCGGTCGGCGCCCGGCTGGTAGTCCAGCTTCAGGCTGTAGTGCTTGACGTCGTAGCCGCCGTTCCCGTAATCGGGGAAGTACACGTCCCCGATCCCGGGCGCGCCGGGCACGCCGCCCGTGGCGGCGGAGGCGGGCAGAGGGGCGGACAGGGGAACGGCGAGGGTCAGGGATAAGGCGGCGGCCGTCGCGGCGCGCCTGATCGAGCGCGGGAGCATGTCCCTCCTCGGTGAGATCCGGTGGTCGCGAACGTACGTCAACCACCGGCCCGGGTGAAGTGCGGGCACTTGGCCGGAACCGGTCATCCCCCGCCGCGTGGGGGCGGCGCGATCGCTGACGCCGGGGGACGCGCCGACACGCCGGCGTCGTCAGGGGGAGGCCGGGCCGAGGCTCCACACGGTGACGTTGCCCTTGACGTCGCCGGCGGCCAGCCACGTCTCCCCGCGGTCCTCGGCGATCGCCACCGAGTAGACGCGCCCGGCCGGGACCTTCAGCGGGTCGCCGATCTGCTTGCCGTCGCGCAGGTCCCAGACGCGGACGGTGCCGTCGAACCCGCCGGAGGCGACGACCGCGCGGCCCTTCACCCGGCCCACCGCCAGGGCGGCGACCTCGGCGTTGTGGCCGGAGAACGACTCCACCTCCTGCCCGCTGCCCAGATCCCACACCCGGACCTGCTGGTCGGCGCCGCCGGTGATGCCGACCGGCTTGCCGTCCATGTCGGTGGTCGCCACGGCGAACACGTCGGCGGTGTGCCCGCGGAAGGTGGCGCCCAGGGCGCCCGTCTCCAGGTTCCACACGCGGGCGGTGTCGTCGGCCGACGCGGTCACCGCGAACGGATGCCCGTCCATCGTCCCGGTGGCGACGCCGAAGATCGGGTCGCCGCCGGTCGTCTTGGGCTGGCGTCCGGTGTCCTGGCCCTTCTTCGGGTCCCAGACGTGGACGCCGCCGGCCTGGTCGCCGCTGACCATGAGGGTCTTGCCCGCCACGTGGGCGGTGGCGATCGTGTAGACCATGTCCCGGTGGCCCTTGTAGGTGGGGCCGAGCGGCGCGTTGCCCTGGGCCGCCGACACGACGACCCCGCCGTTCTGCAGCCGCCTGAACGTGGCCGCCTGCCCGTCCACCTCGCCGACGTCGACGGCGGCGCCCGTCTGCTCGCCGCCGATGTTCTCCAGCTCGGCCAGCTCCGTGACCTCGGTGGGGCGGGCGCCGAGCTTCCACACCCTGGCCACGCCCTTGGTGCCGCCGGCCACCACGACGCGGTCGCCGCCGTACTTGCTGATCGCGATGCTGTTGACCTCGCCGCCGAGCGAGATCTTGGCCAGCTTCGTGCCGTACGGGCGGGCGGCGGCGGGCGGCGGCGCGTCCGTCGTCACCGCTGTCGTGGCCGTCGTCGCCGCGGCCGGGGGCGTGGAGGACGAGGGCGGCCGGTTCGTACCGCCCCGCAGGGCCACCACGATCACGCTCACGAGCACCGCCACGGACGCGGCCGCGCCGACGACCACGAGCCGGGACCGCTTGCGGCCGGAGCCCGTGGTGAGGACGTCCGGCGAGCCGCCGTAGGGCGACGCGCCCGGGGACGGTGTTCCGAACGGCGGCGCCCCGGCGGGCGGCGGCGTACCGGACGGAGATCCGAGCGGTGACCCGGACGGAGACCCGAGCGGTGACCCGGACGGCGTGCCGAGCGGCGATCCGGGCGGTGTCATGCCGGGGGAGGGGGTCCAGCCGGGCATGGCGGTGGTGGGCGGCGCCGCGGCCGGGTGCGTGCCGGAGCCGGAGCCGGAGCCGGTGGCGGGCTCGCCGCGGTCGTGGCCGAGGAGGAGGTGCAGGACCTCGGCCGCCGTGGGCCGCTCCTGCGGCGCCTTGGCCAGGCACCGGGTGAGCAGCGCGCGCAGCGGCTCGGGCACGCCGTACAGGTCCGGCTCGGCGTTCAGGATGCGGTACATCACCGCGGGCATCGTGTCCAGGCCGAACGACGGGCGGCCGGTGGCGGCGAAGCCGACCGTCACCGCCCAGCTGAACACGTCGGACGCGGGCTGCGCCGGCTCGCCGTGGATCACCTCGGGAGCCATGTACGCGGGCGTGCCCACCGAGCCGCCGCCCGTGACGGTCATGTCGACGGCGCGCGCGATGCCGAAGTCGATCACGCGGGGGCCGTCGGAGCCGAGCAGCACGTTCGACGGCTTGAAGTCGCGGTGCACGACGCCGGCCCGGTGGATGGCCGCCAGCGCCGTGGCGGTGCTGACCGCGATGCGGTCGAGCGCGCCTCCTGACCTGGGGCCGTGCTCGCGGACGGAGTCCTCCAGCGACGGGCCGTCGATGAACTCCGAGACGATGTAGGGCCGGTCGCCGTCGACCGCGACGTCCAGGACGCGCGCCGTGCAGAACGCCGCCACCCGCATGGCCGCGTCGACCTCGCGCAGGAACCGCTCGCGGGCCTCGCTGCGCACCGCCAGCCTGGCGTGCAGCATCTTGATCGCCACCCGCTCGCCGGACGGGTGCTCGGCCAGGTAGACCACGCCCTGCCCGCCCTCGCCCAGGCCGCCGACGATGCGATAGTCACCCAGCCGGGTCGGCTCGCCGGCCTGCAGGGGGCGGAACATGGTTCACGACGATACACGAGCAGCAGAAAGACGGCGATTCTCCGCGTTCCCGGCGGACCTGCGCCCGCATTCTGCGGTTTCCGGGCGTGAGGGCGAGGCTCAGCCGTTCTCGTGCGCGTCGATGCGGCGCTTCATGAACTCCCACGCCGACTGCTTGGAGATGCCGAGCTGCCGCCCGATCTGCTCCAGGCTGGCCCCTTCCGCCTGGGCGACGCGCATGGCGATCCATCGCTGGGCGGTGAGCATGCCCATGAGGTCGGCGTTGGCCTGGAGCGCCTCCAGCGGCGTGATCTCGGGCAGCTCCGCGAGCCTGCCCTCCAGGCGGGCCGCCTCCTCCTGGCGGCCGGCCGACCGCGCGTCGGCCAGCGCGTGCTGGAGCTGGATCCGCTCCAGGAACGTGCTCCACCTCGTCCACAGTTCGTTGCCACGGTCGGTGTCGGCGCTCACGGTGGCCAGGTTAGCCGAGCCGGAGCGGCTCCCCGGCCGTCAGGTTGCCTTGACGCCTTCGAGGCCGTCAGGTTACCCTGACGACAATGAATCCCTTACACACCGAGCGGTCACCGCTCCACGTCATCGTCGCCGGCGGTGGGATCGCCGGCCTCTGCCTCGCCCAGGCACTGCGCGCCTCGGGCCTGAGCGTCCAGGTCCACGAACGCGACGAGTCCCCCGAGATCCGGGGGCAGGGCTACCGGCTGGGCATCAAGGAGACCGGAGCCCGGGCCCTGCGCGAGTGCCTGCCCGCCGACCTCCACCGGCTGTGCCGGGCCGCCGCCATCCGCACGGCCACCCACATGATCTTCATGGACGAGCGGCTCCGGCCGAAGTTCCAGCGGCCCGTCCCGCCGGCGCCGGACGGCGAGGACGCCCCGTTCGGGGTGAACCGGCTGACCCTCAGGGAGATCCTGCTGACCGGTCTGGAGGACGCCGTCCGGTTCGGCTCGGCGCTCGACCACTACGAGCCGCTGCCCGACGGCCGCGTCCGCGCCGTGTTCGCCGACGGCTCGCACGCCGTGGGCGACCTGCTCGTCGGCGCCGACGGCACCCGTTCGGCGGTGCGGCGGCAGCTCGTCCCGGACGCCGTCGTCGACGAGCTCGCCTGGGCCGTGTGGGGCCGCACCCCGATCACCCCCGCGCTGCTGGACCGCGTCCCGCCGGAGCTGGTCGACAGCTTCAACCGGGTCATCGCGCCGGACGGCACCGCCTTCTCCGTGGCCACCTGCCGCACCGCCGAGGCCCCGTCCCGGGCGGCCGCGCGCCTGGCGCCCCGCGCCCGGCTGACCGACGTCCCGGGCTACTTCTCCTGGATGGTCGCCACCCCCGCCGGCGGCGAACGCCCGTCCGCGCCGGAGGAGCTGCACCGGCTGGCCGCCCGCACGGTGGAGAGCTGGCACCCGGCGCCCGGCGAGATCGTCGCCGCTGCCGACGTGCCCGGCACGTTCGGCGTCCCGATCACCTCGGCCCGCCCCGTCCAGCCGTGGGACGAGCCGGCGGTGACCCTGCTCGGCGACGCGATCCACACCATGTCGCCGGGCCGCGGCGACGGCGCGAACGTGGCGCTCCAGCACGCGGCGCTGCTGGCGCGGCTGCTGGCCGGCCGCTCCTCCCTGGCGCAGGCCAAGCGGGAGTACGAGAGGCGGATGCTCCGCGACGGCTTCGCCGCCGTCGAGCTCTCCCGCCGGGCCCCGTTCGTCCCCTCCCGCCCGACCCGCTGAGAAACGCCCTGCTCGCCGGTCAGGTCAGGTCCGACCAAGGGGCGGGCGGGGCCGCGGCGAAGAAGTGCAGCAGGCCCAGGATGCGGCTGGCCGGCGGGGCGGTCCAGTGGCGCTCGCCCGGCCGCGGCTGCGGAGCCGCGAGCCGGCCCAGCGCCCAGGTGAGATGCAGCCACAACATCCGCGCCTCCCACGCGGGCGCGGGCGCGTGGGCCTCCTGCCGGTAGCCGTCGAGCAGGGCGGGCACGCAGGTCAGCGGCATCTTGGCAAAGTCGACGGCGGGGTCGGAGCGGGCGGCGTCACCCCAGTCGACGATCCCGCTCAGCCGCGTCGTGCCGGGGGAGACGAGCAGGTTCTGCGGGGCGACGTCGCCGTGCACCAGCACCAGGGACGGGCTCGCCGGCAGGTGCGGCGCCAGCCGGTCGAACCAGCCGGTGAGCCGGCGGGCCGTCCCGGCGTCGACCCACCCCTCCGCGAGCAGCCGGCCCGTGAGCTCCCACGGATCTCCCGTGTCGTCCTCCGTGGGAACGCCGGCGGGCACCGAGGCCGACCCGTGGAGCTTGCCCAGCTCGCGGCCCACCTCCCGGCAGAGCCCGGCGGCGTCGCCCTCGGAAAGGCCGAGCCGGGCGAGATCCGTTCCGGGCGCCCGGGTGAGCACCATATAAGGGACGTCCACCTCGGAGCAGGAGTCGTCGAACGCGACCACCTCGGGCGTGCGCACGCCGGCGCGCAGCGCCGCCGGGATGACCGCGGCCTCCTTGACCAGGTCGGGCAGGAACTCCGCGGCCCGGGGGACGCGCAGCACCAGATCGTCGCCGAGCAGGAACACGTGGTTGGCCACCCCCGGCGGCAACGGCCGCACCCGGCCGCCATCGACGCCGTGCCGCCGGGCGATCGCGGACAGCGCCGCGCCGCCCGGCTCGTATCCCGCCTTGACCGCCATCCGCGCCATGCTGCCACGGCCGCCCGGCCGCCGTCGCGTCCTTTTTCCGGGCGCGTGATGTTTCCCGGACAGCATAAAATCGGCGCACCGCCATTCCGGGCACCGTCGACAATTAGCGGATCCGGCGACGGGCCCTGCCCGGCATTGCCGGGCGGGGCCCAAAAAGCCGCACAATCAGGAGACCTGGGTCAGCCTCGAGTCGGCTTCGGTGGCGGCGGCGGGGCATTCACCACGCCATTGGACGCGGGCGATGTTGATGGCGAAGCCCGTCGCCACGTTGTAGCGGCCCTCGGCCCACCCGTAGTGGAAGCAGCCGAAGTAGCCGCCGGAGGGACCGTAGAGATCGACGTGGTCGAGACCCGGCGCCGCGAAGCCGTTGTTGAACAGGGACCGCACGCCGTTGCAGGTGAAAGCCCCGCTGACGGCGGTCTGGCAGATCTTGTCGACCCCGTTCTGGCTGCCGTAGAAGCAGACGTACCCTCCCGGGCACTCCCACGCGGCGGCGGTCGCGGTCTGGGCGGTGGCCGGCCCGGACAGGCCCGTCATCGCGAGCACGGCCACAGCCATGATCATTAACAGTTTGCGCACGATTCTCCCCGTTTCTGTGCTGACAAACTTTCCCCACAGCAGGAAAACACGCGACCGACTATTCATGGAAGTGCGGAACGGGAAACGGTGAATTCCATATCGGGCCCGCCCGATGCCGCCATTCCTGGGTGCCGGCAATTGCCGCATCAGGACGTCGTCGGATCGACCGTGAAGTAGGGGGAGACCTCCAGCTCGTCCGCCGCCCGCAGCAGCGTGTGCGTGAGCTTGCCGTCGAACGCCACGACGCGCACCTCGGAGTCGGTGCCGTTGTCGTTCTCCCAGCAGTACAGATGCGACTCGTCGTACCAGCCGAGCACCTTGTCGCAGTCGGAGGTGAACCTGCGGACCTGCTTGCCGGTGGCCGCGTCCCAGAGGCAGTGCTCACCGCCGCCGTCACCGCCCGGGCAGTTCGTCACGAACGTCCGGCCCGACGGCGAGAACAGGTCCACCGTGCCGGACGCCGGCCGGCCCACCCCCGGCAGGTCCCGCGTGCGCCTGCCCGAGGCGTCGAAGAAGCGCAGCCCCTCGTCGTCGCGGTGCACGGCGACCACGCCGCGCTCGTCGCCGTCCCAGCCGAAGTTGCCGTCACGGACGCTCTCGTCGGCCACCCGCACCACCCGCACCCGCGCCTGGGGCACGTCCACGATGGCGAAGCCGAGCGTGGTCCACACGGTCTCGCCCCGCTCGTCCTCGCTCTTCCTGTCGAGGTTGAGCAGGATCCGGGTGCCGTCCTTCGACCAGGCGCGCAGGCTCGTGTCCAGCGGCTTGCGCACGGTCTTGACGCGGAAGCTGGAGCCGTCGCGCCGGTCGGTGATGAGGATCGAGTCGTAGCCGTCGGAGGTGTAGTCCTCCGGCCGGCCCGCCAGGAGGTGGCCGTCGGGGGAGACCAGCGAATCCACGTTGTCCGGATACTTGTCGAACGTGCCGCGCAGCGAGCTCCTGGCGTAGTCCACGTCCTCGTCGAGCTTCTTGTCGTACACCTCGTACGCGGTCAGGGTGATCGGGTCGGACGGCCGCTCGTACAGGGTGATCGCACCGCCGGGCAAGGTCAGCGCGGAGGGCGTGGGCGGGGCCGCCGCACGCGACGGCGTGGCCGGCGCGGCGCCCGGCTGCCGCAGCCAGCCGGGCACGGCCAGCCCCGTCACCAGGACGACCGTGGTGACCAGGGCCGCGGTGGCGAGGAGGACCGCCACGCGCGGCGGCCTGGAGCGCCCGCCCCGCGACGCGTCCCGAGCGCCGCCACGTGCGTCGTCCTTGAAGCCGCTCTGAAGGCCGCTCTGAAAGCCGCTCGGAAGGCTGCTCTGAAAGCCGCTCTTCAGGCCGCTTCGGGAGCCGATGCGGGCGCCGTGCCCCGGGGCGTCCTGGGTGCTGTCCTGGGTGGCGTCGCGGAAGGCGGGGCGAGCGGCCTGGCGGGCGCCTTCGGCGAGCGGGTCGGCGCCGGGTGCCGGGTTGCGCAGCAGGCAGGCGATCACGTCCATGGCCGACGGCCGGCTCGCCGGGTCCTTGGCCAGGCACCGCAGCACCAGCTCGCCGAGCTGCCCGTCGAGCGCGCCCAGGTCGGGCCGCGCGTTCAGCACCCGGCTCATCACGGCGTGCGCCCCGTCGAGGCCGAACGGCGCCCGCCCGCAGGAGGCGAACACCATCGTGCCGGCCCAGGCGAACAGGTCCGCCGCGGGCCCGACGCCCCGCCCCATGACCTGCTCGGGAGCCATGTACGCGGGCGTCCCGATCTGCGTGCTGCTGGTCAGGGTGGCCGGGTCGAGCTCGCGGGCGATGCCGAAGTCGATGACGCGCGGCCCGGTGGCGCCGATGATGACGTTGCCGGGCTTGAAGTCGCGGTGCACGACGCCGGCCTGGTGGACGGCGGCGAGCGCGGTGGCGGTGCCGACGGCCAGCCGCTCCAGGTCCCCGCCGGCGAGCGGCCCGTCCTGCCGGACGACGCGCTCCAGGGAGCGGCCCTCGACGTACTCGCTGACGATGTACGGCCGCCCCTGCTCGACCCCGGTGCTCAGCACGGCCGCGGTGCAGAACGGCGCCACCCGCTGCGCGACCTCGGCCTCCCGCAGGAAGCGCTCGAAGCCGTCGTCGCCCGACGGGCGCAGCCATTTGACGGCCACGCGCACGTCCATGGGGGTGCGGGCGAGGTAGACGACGCCCTGCCCGCCTTCACCGAGCCTGCCGAGCAGTTCCAGGCCGCCCAACTCCTGTGGGTCACCGGGCAGCAGCGGCGTGAAGTCGGCCATGGATCATTGTGGGGCCATCCGGTGGACCTCACACAAGGGGGTCAGGTCGTGCGGGAGGGGAAGCGCCCGGCGGGGTCAGGTCGGGCGGGAGGGGGAGCGGGCGGCGGCGAGGCGGCCGCGGGTGTCGACGGCCGGCGCGAGGAAGACGGCGGAGACGACGAAGGCGAGCACCACCAGCATGGCGGTGCGCAGCCCCCAGTGGTCGCCGAGGAAGCCGAGCCCGGGCGGCCCGACGAGGAAGGCGATGTAGCCGATGGTGGCGACGAGGCTGACACGGGCGGTCTCGTCCGGGCCGGTCTCGCCGGCCGCCGACAGCGCGACGGGGAAGCCCAGCGACGCGCCGAGCCCCCAGAAGAGCACGGCGGCCCCGGCCAGCACGGCGTTGTCCGAGAAGATGACGAGGAGCAGCCCGACAGCGCCGGAGACGGCGCTGGCGCGGACGACGGCGGTGCGGCCGAAGCGGTCGAGGAAGTAGGCGCCGCCGAACCGGCCGATGGTCATGGCGGCGGCGAAACCGGTGTAGACGAGGGAGCCGGCGGTGGCGTCGAGGCCGTGCCCGTCGACCATGAGGAGCGGCAGCCAGTCGTTGGCGGCGCCTTCGGCCAGCGCCATCGCCAGGACGACGGCGCCGATGAGGACGAGCCGGGTGTCCTTCCACAGCTTCGGCCGCGCGGAGCCCGACCGGGTCTCGCCGGGCGCGCCGAGGCCGGTACCCGCCGGGATGGCGCGGATGGCGTACAGGAGCATGGCGGCCGCGATCAGGGTGACGGCGGCCAGGTGCCAGTGGACCGGCAGGCGGGCGGCGGTGGCCGCGATGCCCGCGCAGGAGCCGGCCACGGTGCCGAGGCTGAAGCAGCCGTGCAGGATGGGCATGGTCGTCTTGCCGGTGAGGCGTTCGACGTCGGTGGCGTCGACGTTGATCGCCACCTCGCCGCCGCCGATGCCCAGGCCGAACGCGAACAGGCCCGCCGTGACCAGCGGCGCCGACGCCAGGAGGCTGCCGGCGCTGATGACGGCCAGGGCGGCGACGATCAGCGCGGTCCCGATGCCCATGACGGGCCTGGTCCCGAAGCGGGAGACGAGGCGCCCGGAGCACAGCACCCCGATCATGGAGCCGAGCGACAGGCCGAACAGGATCAGCCCCATCTGCGCGGTGGACGCCTCCAGGCCGTCACGGAGGTCGGGGGTGCGGGTCACCCACGACGACATCGCGATCCCGGGGAGGAGGAAGAACAGGAACAGCGCCTGCCGGCGCCGGCGCGTGGCGAGGTCCATGCAGCAAGATCTCCGGGATTCGCGTGAAGGGGTCGCGTGAGGGGGTCGCGTGAGGGGGTCGCGTCAAGGGGGATATCGGCGCCTATAGGTGATGGACGCGATCATATCGGGATAAAGCCTCACTTAGGCAGATTCGTAGGTCCACCCGAAAGCCACCGACGACGAGACCGACACCTCCCCGCCCGAACGCGTCACCCTGAACCGCGCGGGCACGCCCGTGGCGGGATCGGTGACGGTCACGGTCGTCTCGCCGTTAGACACGGCACCCGGTACGACGACGAGCCGTGCAGCCGCGAGTGTGACGACGTCAGCCCGAACGCCACCCAGCGCTTGAAGACGCCGGGGTCCGGCGTGCCCTCGAAGCCGCCGATGTCGTGGCTCCAGAACGAGAACCCGGACAACGCCGGCGACAGGCCGCCGCGCAGCGTCTCCGCCATCGACTCGTACGTCGATCCGGTGTCGCCGCCCCAGCGCACCGGCATGCGCTGCCCGCCGTCGCCGACCGCGCGAACAGCACCGCCTCGCCCCGGCCGCGCCGCTCCTCCAGCACCTCGAACACGGCCTGGTTGTACGGCCGCGTGTAGAGGTTGTGCATGCGCTCGGGCGCGGAGCCGTCGGCGTAGACGACGTCGAGCGGGATCCGCTCGCCGAAGTCCGTCTTGAACGTGTCCACCCCCTGGTCGAGCAGCACCCGCAGCTTCGACTGGAACCACTCGGCCGCGCCGGGGTATGTGAGGTCCACCAGCCCCATGCCGGCCTGCCACAGGTCCCACTGCCGCACCGACCCGTCCGGCCGCCTCAGCAGGAACCCCCGCTCGGCGGCCTCGACATCCACCATGCCTGGTGCCCGGTTCATGTCCTCCGCTTCCTCGTCATCAGGGACATTCCCGCTCGCCTGCGCCTCAGCCCCACGTCATGACGGCCAATGGGTCATTTCCCGGCGGTCCCTGGCATGTGCCTGGCCCCGGAGGGAAGTGGTTCCGGGTGATGCCCCTGTCGCTGCGCCTCGTCCCCCTGGGTGACGTCACCCTGCTGCTGTTCATGGCGGGCGAGCTCGACCGGTCCAACCGGTTCGTGCTGGCCGACGCCCTGGAGTCGATCCCGCGCTCCCCGGTCACGTACGTGGTGGTGGCGGCGGGGGGCCTGGGCTTCTGCGACCTGGGCGGGTTCGACCAGCTCTCCCTCACGCACCGGAGGCTGCGGGTGAAGGGCGGGCGCCTGGTGGTCGCCGACGCCCAGCCGCCGCTGCGCCGGCTGATCGAGCTCAGGGCCGGGGGCGACGGCGCGGCCGCGATCGCCTTGTACCCGAGCGTGGCCGCCGCCCTGTCCGCCACCGACACCGACGGCCACCCGTCCGCCGCCTCGGCCGCTTTGGCGGCGCGGCCCAGGCACCTGCCCCGGGTACGCGCACTGCACCCCGCCCAGCACCCCGTCCAGCACCCCGTCCAGCACTCCGCCCAGCACCCCGTCCAGCATCTCGGCCAGGACCCCGGTCCGCCGGTTTCGGCATCGCGGGTCGCGCCACCCCGTCCCTCGGCACCGATCGCGGCCACCTCGCCGGTCATCGCCTGGTCCCAGGCCCTCCGCAAGCAAGCGGCCGACCAGCAGCAGATCATCGCCGAGCGGCTCGGCACCGCACGAGGGGCGGCGATCCGCCTGCGCGAGAGCCGGCGGCGCTGCCAGGAGAGCATCACGGCCCTGCGCGGCACGCTCCGCGACGTCCAGGCGACCCTCACCACCGATCTTCGCTGACGGATCACGCACCTCGGGTCGTCCGCGCACCTGCCTGACCGGCCGGCCATGTCCCGCCGGCGGCACGTCCTGGAACCTCATGGCACGCCTCCTGGGGTGGGAGCACTGCCGCCCCCACCCCACCGACGAGAGGACCGACCATGTCCAGGCGAATGCGACCGCACCGCGTTCCACGCGGTGCGTTGAAGATGCTCGGAGGTACGGCGGCGCTGGCCCTCTGCCGGCCATCATGCTCACGCGGCCCGCCACCGCCTCCCCGTGCTACGGCGACTGCCGGCCCGGCGTCGTGCGCGGCTTCGGAGGCGTCAGGTACGACGCGACCGTGGGAGCGGACGACCAGATCACGCTCAGCGTGAGCAACGGATCCTTCGTGCTGACCGACCCCACCGGCACCATCTCCTCGGGCACGGGTGACTGCGTCGTGGTGAACGCGCACGAGGCCCGCTGCCCGATCGGGCCGAGCCCGTCCATCAGGATCCGGGGGCTGGACGGGAACGACGCGATCACGAACACCACCGCCTTCGGCTCTCGCCTGATCGGCGGCCAGGGCGACGACCGCCTCGCCGGCGGCTCCGGCGACGACGAGCTGACCGGCGAGACCGGCGCCGACGTCATGCAGGGCGGCGCCGGCTCCGACACCGCCGTCTACGTCGGGACCACGAGCCAGCTCGGCGTCCACGCCGACCTCGACGGCGCGATCGGCGACGACGGCAGCGCCGACGACGGCCCCGCCGGCGCCCGGGACAGCATCGCCGCCGACGTCGAGAACCTGAGCGGCAACCAGTACAACGACGTGCTCATCGGTAACGCGGGCGCGAACGTCCTCGACGGCAACGGCGGCACCGACCAGGTCCAGGGCCTGGGCGGCAACGACCGGCTCACGGCCAGGGGCGGCGGCACCCTGGACGGCGGCGCCGGCACCGACCGCTGCACGTCCGACCTGATGCTCTCCACCAACACCTCGCCGGCGGACACGTTCGTCGGCTGCGAGACCACCTCGATCCTGCGGCCTTGACCCTCAAGGAGCCTCCCTCCCGGCGGCCCCCACCCGGGGGGCCGCCGGGAGGGCGGGCGGCCGGACGGCGCGGGGGTGTCGTCTTGCCAGATGAGAACGTCCTCATCTTGGGCTCACGCTGGTCCAACCACCGCTCGGCAAGGTGGGACACAGCCGAGCGGTAAGGGGCATGCATTGGAGCGAGGACTGCGGTGGTGGCTGTTCGCTGTCGTGACGGCGCTGCTGTGTGCCACCGGGCCGATGCCCGCCGCCTGGCAGACATCATCCCCCTTCGCTGTGCGGGGCATCGGGAGCGTCGCATGGGCCGATGACGACGACGATGACGACGACGGCGGCGGCGGAGACGGCGACAAGGGCGATGACGGCGCCGGCGGGAGCCATGGCGGCAAAAGTGGCGCCGGTAAGAGCGGCGACGACGGCGAGCGGAAGGGTAGCGAGGGTGACGACGGCGGCGCCGGCGGGGGCGGTGGCGACAAGGGCGGCGACGGCAAGGGGCGCGACGGCAGCGGGGATGGCGCCGGCGGTAAGGGCGGCGACGGTGACGGGGGTAGCGCCGGAGGTAGGGGTGGCGACGGTGGCGGGCACGATGCCGGCGAGCACGGCGGCGGTGCCGGCGGTGGTGCCGGCGGTGGTGCCGGTGGTGGCGAGAGCAACGGTGATGCGGGCGTCGCTGGCCAGCCTTCGAGCATCGGAAGCCCCGGCCGTGACGAAGGCCCGGGCGACAGTGCCGACGTCCAGGAAACACCCTCCCAAGACGGTGGCAGCCGCCCCGAGGTGCCGGAAGACGCGAGCGGCAGCCCACCGCGAGGTGAACGCCCGGAGCAGCAACCCTCAGCAGAAGACCTCCCGCCTGCTGACGGCACCGGCGAGGAGACGCCGAGTGGCGACGAAGACGACGACATCACCCTGAAGTCCGGCGACGACGAGGAACGGGCCGTCATCGAGACGAAGACCGGCACCCCTTCGGCCCGTGGCGACCCCGGCCAGGCGTACAGCCAGGGGGCGCTGATCGCGCTGACGGCCATCGCCGGCACGGCGGCCCTCGTCGGAGCTGTCTACCGGATGCTGGGCAAGGTGGATCCCCGTACCCCGCTGGTGGCGTCGGCCGGACACGCTGCGATGAAGGCGGCTCCTCTGGCGGCGCGGGAGCCGGACCGGCCTCCGGTCCCGCTGCCGAGGGTGACCTTCACCCGCGCCTGCCGATCGGGAACGGGCTGGCAAGGGCGATGGCACCGGCCATAGGGAAGGCGGCCGCCGGTATGACGACCCGGAGCGGCCTTACGAGTGTCAGCGTAGATCTTATAGTTCGAGAGTTGCGCATTCATGCAAGTGTCGGCACCCTGGTGGCAGCAACCGACGTCTGCCGGAAGGAGCTGTCATGCAGAACCTCGGATGGGGTGAGATCCTCATCATCGCCATGGTCTTCGCCATGCTGTTCGGCGCGAAGAAGTTGCCTGACACCGCTCGCGCCGTTGGTCGTTCCCTGCGGATCTTCAAGGCGGAGACGTCCAAACTGCACGACGACGACCCGCCCGTTCCCACACAACCCCCCACTCCCGCCCCCGCGCCCGCGCTGTCGCTTGAGGAGCAGGCGCGGCAGCTGGAGGAGCATGCGGCCAGGCTGCGGGCGAGCATCCGGCGGGAGCCCGGAGGTTCGGCCGGGCCCGCCTAGACTTGGTGTCTGCCGTGAGGGAAGGGTGATGGTGGCGACCGCTGAGTTCGTTGATCCGTCGACTGAGGTGCTGGCCGAGGCCGCTGCCGTGTTCGCCCTGCTGTCCTCCCCGCCGCGGCTGCACATCGTGTGGGCGCTGGCGCAGGGCGAATGTGACGTGACCGGGCTGGCGGAGCGCGTGGGCGGCGCCTTGCCGGCGGTCAGCCAGCATTTGGCCAAGCTCAAGCTCGCCGGCCTCGTCCGGTCGAGGCGCGAGGGCCGCAGGGTCGTCTACCTCATCGACGACGAGGACATCGTGGCGACCGTGCACGTCCTGGTCGGCCGGCTGTCCGAGCGGAGCGGCCTGCCTACCGAACACCGGCCTGGCCTGCCCGCCGAACACCAGCATGGTCTGCCCCCGGAACATCGGCGTGGCCTGGGCGCCTGAGGGGGGTGACACCCGGTTCGGGGCGTTGCGGCTGCTGGAGAGCGGGCCGCGCGGCCTGACGGAGGCGCAGGCCGAGCGCCGCCTGCTCGCGCACGGCGAGAACGTCGTCCCCGCGCACCGCCCGGTGTCGTGGCCCCGGCGGCTGGCCCGCAGCCTGCGCGACCCGTTCACGATGGTGCTGCTCGCGCTCGGCGTGGTCTCCGCCCTGATCGCCTCGTGGGGCACGGCGGGCGTGATCGTGCTGCTGGTGGCGGCGAGCTGCCTGCTGCGTTCGAACGGCGAGCACCGGGCCGACCGCTCCACGGCGGCGCTGCGGGAGCTGGTGGCCAGCACGGTCACGGTCCGGCGGCGCCCGGACGAGGAGGCGGGGCCGAGGGAGCGGGAGATCCCGGTGGACGAGCTCGTCCCCGGCGACGTCATCAAGCTCGGCCCCGGTGACGTGGTGCCCGCCGACGTGCGGCTGCTGAGGGCCAGCGGCCTGACCGTGCACCAGGCGGCGCTGACCGGCGAGTCGGAGCCCGTCCCGAAGCAGGCGCACGACCTGCCGGAGGGCACAGACCACCTGCTGTGGCAGGGCAGCAGCGTGGCCTCGGGCACCGCGACGGCCGTGGTGACGGCGACCGGCGCCGCCACCCTGTACGCGGGTGCCCAGCAGGCGCCGGCTCGCAAGCCGTCGGCGTTCGACCGCTCGGTGAACGGCATCTCCTGGATCCTCGTCCGGGTCATGCTCGTCATCCCGCCGGTCGCGCTGGTCGCCAACGCGTTGCTGCACGGCAAGGGGCTGGAGGCGCTGCCGTTCGCGGTGGCGGTGGCCGTCGGGCTGACGCCCGAGATGCTGCCGGTCGTCGTGACCACCGCGCTGGCCAGGGGAGCGGCGCTGCTGGCGGGCGACGGCGTGATCGTCAAGCGGCTGCCGGCGCTGCACGACGTGGGCGCGATCGACGTGTTGTGCGTGGACAAGACCGGCACGCTCACGCAAGACCGTCCCGTGCTCAGCGGCTCCGTCGGCCCCGACGGCAGGGCCGATCCGGCCGCGCTGCGCTGGGCCGCCGTCAACAGCTTCTGGACGCTGCACCTGACCGACCCGCCCACCCCCGACCCGCTGGATGAGGCGATCCTCGACGCCGCCCCCGACCCGGGCGATGTCGAAGGATTGCGGGCCACCCCGTTCGACCCCACCCGGAAGCTGTCGTGCGCCCTGGTCCGTACGGACGAGGCGGCGGCGTACGTCGTGGTGGTCAAGGGCGCGGTGGAGGCCGTCCTGGACCGGTGCGCGATGAGCGAGGCGGAGCGCGCTCGCGCCGCCGAGGTCGCACGGGCCCTGGCCGGAGCGGGGGCGCGGGTGCTCGCGGTCGCCACCGCCGAAAGCACCACTGTGCGCACGGCCGAGCGCATGGCCGAGCACGCGGTTTCCGGGACGGCCGAGGAGGCGGTTTCGAGCACGGCCGAGCGCATGCTTGAGGGCCGCGCCGGGCGTGCCGCCGGGCGCGCGGGAGAGGGCACGCGCGACCACCGCCCGGATGAGGAACGCGGGTTGCGTCTTGTCGGGTTCGTCACGCTGGTGGACGCGCTGTCCCCCGAGGCGGCAGACGCGCTGGCGGTGCTGGCCGGCCGGGGGATCGCCGTGAAGGTGCTGACCGGCGACCATCCGGCGACCGCCGCCCGTGTCTGCCGCGACCTGGGCCTCAAGGTGGAGGCGGTGGCCGACGCGGCAAGCCTCACGCCGCGGGCGCTGGAACGGGCGACGGTGATCGCCCGCTGCACCCCGGAGGACAAGGCCCGGGTGGTCACGGCGTTGCGCGAGGCGGGGCACACGGTGGGGTTCCTCGGTGATGGCAGCAACGACCGGCCCGCGATGCGCGTCGCCGACGTCGGCATCTGCCCGCGCTCGGCCGTGGACGTCACCCGGGAGGCCGCCGACATCGTGCTCGCCGCCAAGGATCTCACGGCGGTCGACCAGGCGGTGCTGGCCGGTCGCCGCAGCACCGGCAACATCATCACCTACCTGCGCATCGCCCTGTCGTCGAACGTCGGCAACGTGATCGCGATGCTGGCCGCCGGGCTGGCGTTCCCGTTCCTGCCGATGCTGCCGATCCAGGTGCTGCTGCAGAACGTCTGCTTCGACGCCGCCCAGCTCTCCTTCGCCTTCGACCGGGCCGCCCCGGCCACCCTGCGCCGCCCTCTGAGGTTGCGGCCGAACGGCATCGTGCGGTTCATCGTCGGGTTCGGCGTGCTGAACGCGCTCGTGGACCTGGCCACGTTCGCCGTCCTGACGTGGGGGGTGCGGGCGGCGGGCCGGCCGGCCTTCCATACCGGCTGGTTCATCGAGAACCTGCTCACCCAGGCGGTCGTCATGCTGCTGCTCCGCCCCACCATCCAGGTGTCACGCCCGCTCGGGCTGGCGGCGGGCGCGCTCGCGGTGGTGGGCCTGCTGCTGCCGCTCTCGCCGTTGGCGGGCGTGTTCGGGCTGGTCGCGCTGCCTGCCGCCAGCCACGCGTGGCTGCTGCTGGTGGTCGTCCTGTACGGCGGCGGTCTGCTGGCGATCAATCGCAGGACCGGCTGGATCGCAGAACGAAGCTGACCACGTCCCTGCGGCTCCACGACCACTCACGCTGCGATCCTCCAGTTCCATAGTTGCGCAAGGCGGCAAGTATCATGGCGCCAACACCAAGAGGGGGCGGGCATGCGGGTCGGGGAGCAGCAGAGGATCGTCGCGCTCCTGTTGTGGGCGCTGGTGTGCTTACTGGACATCTGCGAGTGGACACTGATCACCTGACCGGTATGGGGGGATCGGCAAGCCCTGCCTGAGCCCCCGGAGCACCGGCCGGCGGCGAACATAATGGGCACATGGATCGTGCAGCACTGGCGGACTTCCTGCGCCGCCGCCGCGAGGCGCTACGGCCCGAGGACGTCGGGCTACCGGCGGGCGCGCGCCGCCGGGCCACCGGCCTGCGGCGCGAGGAGGTGGCGTCGCTCGCGGTGATGTCGGCCGACTACTACACCCGCCTGGAACAGCAGCGCGGCCCGCAGCCGAGCGTGCAGATGCTCGCCTCGCTCGCCCGGGCGCTGCGGCTGACGAGCGACGAACGCGACTACCTGTTCCAGGTCGCCGGCCACAACGCCCCCGCCGTGACGAAGGACGCCACGCACGTCGCCCCTGCCTTGCTGCGCGTGCTGGACCGCCTCGACGACACCCCGGCGCTCATCCTGTCGGAGCTGGGCGAGACGCTCGTCCAGAACCGGATGGCCGAAGCCCTGTTCGGTGACAAGTCGGGCTGCACCGGGCACGCCCGCTCCGAGATCTACCGCTGGTTCACCGACCCGTCCGAGCGGCTGCGCTACCCGGAGAACGACCGCGACCGCCAAAGCCGCGCCCTCGTCGCGAACCTGCGTGCCGCCTACGGATCGAGAGGGCCGCAGTCGCGGGCGGGCGAGCTCGTCCGGGCGCTGCGCAAGGTGAGCGACGAGTTCGCCGAGCTGTGGGACCGGCACGAGGTGGCCAAACGCTTCGAGGACCACAAGATCCTCATCCATCCCGAGCTGGGCGAGATCGAGCTGGACTGCCAGGTGCTCTTCACCGAGGACCAGTCGCAGGCCCTGCTGGTGCTCACCGCCCCGCCCCGCACGGAGGGCTACGAGAAGCTGCGGCTGCTCGCGGTGCTGGGCCAGCAGCGCTTCACCGACCGCCCGGACAGCCCGTCCACCCAGCCGCTCGGCCGGTGACGGGCACTCCGGCGATGGCCGGGGAGATCACGCGGGCGGCTGCGGGTGCGGGCGGCGGGCCAGGTGGACCACCGCCGGTGGGAGGTTGCGCCAGACCGTCGTGCTCGTCACGACCTCCTCGAACGCTCCCCGCAGCCCCTCCACCAGCCGCCGGGCGGGCGGGGCCCACCGCGTCCAGGTGTAGGCGAACTGCGTATAGACCCCGGCGGGCGACAGGACGCGGGCCACGGACTCGACGAGCGGCGGCTGCCCCGCGTACGCGATCCACGGCAGCCCGCTGACCACCACGTCCACCGTCCCGGGACCGATGCCGAGGCCGGCGAGGAGGCGCGGCAGGCGTACGGCGTCGTCGCGGATCACCTCCACGGACGGGTACGCCCGCGCGATCCCGGCGGCGAACCGGTCGTTGAGCTCGACCACGACGTGCCTGCCCCGGCCGGCCAGCCGCCGCTGGATGGCGGAGGTGAAGGCGCCCGTCCCGGCACCCAGCTCGACCACCACCGGCTCACCCCGCTCGGGGACGCCGGCCACCATCCGCGCCGCCAGCCGCGCCGAGCTGGGCAGCACCGCGGCCGTCCGCAGGGGCGATCGCAGGAACTCCCGCAGGAACGGGCCACCACCGAGGGCCGCCCCGTGTTGCTGATCGGTCGTCACAGGACGCCCGCCTCCCGATGATCCGATCCGCTGTCGCCGTCGCTGTCGCGATTCGGATTCTCACCCACCCGCGGTGGCGTGCGGATGGCCGGGAAGTGAATCATGAAGGTGTCAGGCGACGACGGCCAGCAAGGCCGTCATGGCGGCGGTGAGCTCGGGGTCGCCGCTCACCTCGGCCCGCGTACGGGCCTGCTCGACGCCGATGCCCCTGGTGGCGAGCCGCCAGAACGTGTCCTGGTCCATGGACACACGGGCGGCCGGCCCGCCGTCGCCGCCGGGCGCGGCCATCCGCCACCGGCCCGCCTGCCACACGGCGCACCACCGCCCACCGGCGGGCCCGTGCACCTCCAGCTCGGCGGCCGTGCCCTCGGGCCGGTCGTGTGCCCGCAGGGTGAAGGGCAGGGCGCGCGCGAACACGTCCAGCACCGGCGCCATCAGCTCGGGCTCCGTCGCCCCCGGCAGGGAGACCGCGTCGCGCACCTGCTGCTGGTGGACCCAGAACTCGGTGTACTCGCGGCCGACATCGAGCCAGCCGGGGCTGTCGAGGTCGGTGGCCGCCCACGACACGTTCAGCCCGGCGGGACCCTCGACGTCGTACGCCGCCCAGACCCCGTCGAGCTGCGGCCCCAGGTGCTCCAGCAGCTCGATCAGCACCCGCGGGCTGAGCTGGCGACCGGCCCTGACGAACTCGTCGTTGGTGCGGGCGAGGTAGGCAGGCAGCGTCTCGTCGTCGGCGAAGATCGCGCCCCGGTGCCCGTCGCGCGCTCCGGACAGGCGCCGCAGGTAGTCGTTGAGCACGTGCGACACGACGTCGTGCACGTCCCACCCGGGGCAGACCGTGGCCCTGCCCCAGTCGGCGGGGGACAGGGCGCGCAGCAGCCCGAGCAGAGCCTCCCGCTCCCGCGGAAACAGCGGACGGACATCGACAACCGGACCGAAGATCGACATCCCCCGACCCTACCGAAGCGTCCAGGCCCTGCTGAAACGAATATCCCAGCCCCAGGAGAAGGCTGCGGCCGGGATGTGGCCGGCGTGCGGCGGGTGTGGCCGGCTACGGATGGGGTGTGGCCGGCTGCGGACGGGGTGCGGCCGACGCGCGGGTGGAGGTGCGGGGGCCTGTGACCGGCGAGGCTGAGGTGAGGGCGGGGCGTGGTGGGGTGTGGCGCTCGGCGGGGTGGGGGGGGGCGGGGTGACTAAGGCCCGACTTATACACTCATGACGGTTTTTATCGGGGGAAGTCGGGGGAGTGGCGCGTGCCGCTGGATCAGATCCTGGTGTTGCTGGTCGCGGCGGCCGGAGCGGGCTGGGTGGATGCCGTCGTGGGCGGCGGCGGGCTGCTGCAACTGCCCGCCCTTCTCATCACCGGCATGCCGACGGTCGAGGCGATGGCCACGAACAAGTTCTCGTCGGTGTTCGGCACGACCTCCGCCGCCGTCGCGTACGCCCGCTCCACCAAGGTGGACCGGCAGGTGGCGCTCCCGGGGGCGGCGCTGGCCGTGCTCTGCGCCGGGCTGGGCGCGTGGGCGGCGGCGTCGATCTCGGCCGAGGTGCTGCGGCCCGCCGTCATGGTGGTGCTGCTGGCCGTGGCCGCGTTCGTGACGCTGCGGCCGTCGATGGGCGCCGTGCCCGTGCCGCACCTGCGGACCAGACCCCGCGTGCTCGCGGCGGTGCTGGCGGCGGGCGTGGTGATCGCCTTCTACGACGGCATCATGGGGCCGGGCACCGGGACGTTCCTCATCATCGCCTTCACCACCATCCTCGGGCTCGACTTCGTCTCCGCCTCCGCGTCCGCGAAGATCATCAACATCGGGACGAACGTGGGCGCGCTGCTCGTGTTCGGCGTGCAGGGGCACGTGAACTGGGCGCTCGGGCTCGGCATGGCGGTGTGCAACGTGGCCGGCGCCCAGCTCGGCGCGCGCATGGCGCTGCGGCGGGGCGCCGCGTTCGTCCGCGTCGTGCTGCTGTGCGTGGTGGTGGCGATGGTGATCAGGCTCGGCTGGCAGCACTTCATCGGCTGACATCATCCGTACGCGGCGCCTGCCCTGCCGGTGCCTGGCCCGCCGGTTCCTTCGTTCGTACGCGGAGCGCCGTGGCGGTCAGGGCGACGAAGGCGGCCAGCAGGGCCGGGATGGCCAGTGCGCGGGGCAGGCCCGTCAGCTCGGCCAGCGCCCCGATGAACACCGGCCCCGACAGCATCCCCAGGTAGCCGATCGAGGCGACCCGGGCCAGCGCCCGGCCGGCGAAGGCCGGGTCGCGGTGGCCGGCGGCGGAGAACACCTGCGGCACGATGCACGACAGCCCCGCCCCGAAGCAGCCGAACCCGATCACCCCGGCCACCTGGTGCCCGCCCAGCAGGGCCAGCCCAAGGCCGGCCGCGGCGAGCAGGCCGCAGCACCGTACCAGGGTGACGGGGCCGAAGCGGGCCGCGAGGCGGTCGCCGGCCAGGCGTCCCGCCGTCATCATGATCGAGAAGGCGGCGTAGCCGGCGGCGGCGATGCCGGGCGTGGCCAGCAGGTCCTCCCGGAGGTAGACCGAGCTCCAGTCGGCCGCCGCCCCTTCGCCCACCAGGCAGCAGAACGCGAGCACCCCCAGGAAGACGATCCCCCGGGGCCGGCCGGCCCGTTCCCGCGTGGCGGGCTGGGCGGCGGGGGCGGAGCGGAGCGCCCAGCGCGCCGCCCAGGCGGCCAGCACCGCGATCACCGCGCCGACCGTCCAGAACGTGACCGCCGCCGACAGCTCCCGATGCGCGAACAGCCCGCCCGCCGTGGCGCCCGCGAACCCGCCCACGCTGTAGACGGCGTGGAACGACGACATGATCGGCCGCCCGTGGCCGCGTTCCACCTCGACGGCGTTGGCGTTCATGGACACGTCGAGTATCCCGTGCACGATCCCGAACACCAGTAATGTCCCCGACAGCGTGACCAGGTCGGGCGCGTACGCGGGCGGCACCAGCACCACGCCCTGCGCCAGGGCGGCGGGCACGACGGCGCGGCTGCTGCCGTACCGGTCGACCAGGCGGCCGACCACCGTCATGCCGATGACCGCCCCGGCCGCCACGGCGAGCAGCGCGATGCTGAGCCGGCCGTCGCTCAGGGCCAGCCGCTCCTTGATGGCGGGGATGCGCGCCGTCCACGTGCCGATGGCCGTGCCTGACAGGAAGAACAGCAGGTAGACGGCCATCCGCTCGCGTCCCAGCCGGGATCCGGGACCTTCGTGCGGACCTGGACGCTCGCGTCCCGGCCGGGCTGGGAAACCCTCGCGCGGACCTCGACGCCCGCGTCTCACGCGGCCTCCTTGACCGTCACCCCGGCCGCCGCCAGCGCGTCGCGTTCCTCCGGCGGGATGCCGGGATCGGTCACCACGACGTCCAGCCGCCCGATCGGGCACACCGCGCCGAACGCCGTCCGCGCGAACTTGCCCGAGTCGCACACCACGATCACCCGCCGCGCCGCGGCGATGGCCGCCTGCTTGACCGCGACCTCGGGCAGGTCGTGCGCGGTCAGGCCGTGCTCGGCGGACAGGCCGCAGCAGCCGATGACCGCCGTGTCGAAGCGCAGGGCCTTGATGGAGCTCTCGGTGAGCGGGCCCATGACGTTCAGCTCGCCCTTGCGTACCTCGCCGCCGGGCAGCACCAGGCGCACGCGCGGCGCGGCGGCCAGCAGCATCACCGGTTGCAGCGCCAGCGGCAGCACGGTGACCCGCCGGTCGGTCAGCGCGCGGGCCACCTCCAGCGCGGTGGTGCCGCCGTCCAGCACGACCGCCTCGCCGTCGGCGATCAACGCGGCGGCCTCCTCGCCGATGCGCCGCTTGGCCTCCACCGCCTCCCGCTCGCGCACCCCGAACGGCGGCTCCTCGCCGCGCAGCAGCAGCGACAGCGCGCCGCCCCTGACGCGCCGCACCACGCCCTGCTGGGCCAGCTCGTCCAGGTCACGTCTGATCGTCATCTCGGACACGCCGTGCTCGGCGGCCAGCTCGGCCACGGACACGCTGTCGTGGGTACGCAAGGTGTTCATGATGGCTCGCACACGTTCCATGTGTTCATACAAACACGACTCATGTGCGCAATACAATGGGGAGATGCGCGCCAGCCGCCTGCTCTCCCTGCTCCTGCTCCTCCAGACCCGCGGCCGCATGACGGCGCCCGAGCTGGCGGCCGAGCTGGAGGTGTCGGTACGCACGGTGTACCGCGACGTGGAGGCGCTGTCGGCGGCCGGCGTCCCCGTCTACGCCGATCGCGGCCCCGCCGGCGGCTACCGGCTCCTCGACGGCTACCGCACCCGGCTCAACGGGCTCACCGCCGAAGAGGCGTCCTCGCTGTTCCTGGCCGGGCTGCCGGGGCCGGCCGCCGAGCTGGGGCTGGGCGAGGTGGCGGCCAACGCGGAGCTGAAGCTGCTGGCCGCGCTGCCGCCCGAGCCGCGCTCGCACGCCTCGCGCATGCGCGAGCGGTTCCTGCTGGACGTGCCGAGCTGGTACCGCTCCGGCGACGACGCCCCCTACCTGAGCGAGGTGGCCGAGGCGGTGTGGGACCAGCGGCCCCTGCACATGACCTACCGGCGCTGGGGCCAGGAGGAGGTGGACCGCGTCATCCACCCGCTCGGGCTGGTGCTCAAGGGCGGCTCCTGGTATCTGGTCGCGGCGCCGCCGGACGGGTCGCCGCGCACGTACCGGGTGGGGCGGATCCTGACATTGGAGACGTTGCCCGGACGGTTCGCGCGGCCGGAGGGGTTCGACCTGGGCGCGTTCTGGCACCAGTACGCCAAGGAGTTCCGCGAGCGCATGTACACCGCCGAGGCCGTGATCAGGCTCGCACCAGGGCGGGGCGACCTGCTGGCCTACACCATGGGCACCGACATCGTCGCCGCCGCGCTGGCCGCCGCCGAGCCCGACCCCGAGGGCTGGGTCACGCTGACCGTGCCCGTCGAGTCGATCCAGCACGCGCGCTGGCTGCTGCTGCGCATGGGCGCCGACGTGGAGGTGCTGGAGCCGCCGGAGCTCCGCGCGATGATGGCCGAAGCGGTCGCCGAGCTGGCGAAACTCTACGGCTGAGCCGGCCGGGCTCTACGGCTGAGCGGGCCGGACTCCACGGCTGAGCGCCCGCGCAGGGCGTGGGGAAAACCAGGCGAGATCCCGCCGCCGATCTGACACCATCCCCGCATGTATCTTCTCGCTTTCATCGGGGCATGTGCCCTGGTCGCGATGGTGCCAGGGGCCAGCACCGCGATCATCATGAGCCAGACCCTGCGCGCCGGCCGGGGCTCCGGGCTGGCCGCCACGCTCGGCAACGAGACCGGCATCCTGCTGTGGGGGCTGGCCGCCGCGTTCGGCCTGTCGGCCCTGCTGGTCGCCTCGCAGGTGGCCTACGACATCATGCGCGTGACGGGCGCGGTGCTGCTCGTCGTGATGGGCGCGCAAGCGCTGTGGCAGGCCCGCAAGGGCGCCCCGCCCGCGCCCGAGGGGCAGGTCGTGCCCGGCTGGCGGGCGCCGTACCTGGCGGGCGTCGGCACGTGCCTGGCCAACCCGAAGGCGGCGGTGTTCGCGATGTCGTTCCTGCCGCAGTTCGTGCCCCCCGGGCAGAACGTGCCGCTGACGCTCGTCACGCTCGCCGTCGTGTGGGTGCTGGTCGACCTGCTCTGGTACGGGCTGCTCATCTGGGCAGTGGACCGGGCCAAGGCGTGGCTGGGCAGGCCGGCGGTCAAGCGGCGGCTGGAGCAGATCTCCGGCCTCGTGCTGGTCGGGCTCGGCGTGCGGATGGTGGTGGAGTCACGATGACGATCTGGCACAGCGAGCGGGGCACGGGGGAGCCGGTGGTGCTGCTGCACTCGACGGCGGCCGACTCCGGCATGTGGGACGCCCAGGAGGAGGCGCTGGCGGCGCGATTCCGGGTGATCAAGGTGGATTTCCGCGGGTACGGGCACACGCCGTACAAGGCGGACGGGCCGTACAGCGACGCCGACGACGTGATCGAGGTGCTGACCGCCCTGGACATACGCCGTGCGCGCCTGGTCGGGGCGTCGGCCGGGGCCTGGGTGGCGCTGCAGCTGGCCACCGCCGGGCTGGCCGAGCGGCTGGTGCTGCTCAACCCCCCTTCCGACCTGGAGCCGACCTCCGACCTGCGGGACTACTGGAAAGAGGAGAACCGCCTGCTGGAGGCGGGCGACGTGCAAGGGGCCACCGAGCTGAACGCGCGCCTGCTGCTCGGGCCCGAGGCGTCGCAGGAGAACCGGCGGCGGATGGAGGCGATGCAGCGGCACGCGTTCGAGGTGCAGCTCGCCGCCGATCCAGAGCCCGAGCAGACCGAGCGGGAGGTGTCGCTGCCCGGCGTCGACGTGCCGGCGCTGGTCGTGGCAGGCGGCCATGACCTGCCGTTCTTCCAGGAGAGCGCCCGCCACGTGGCCGCCGCGCTGCCGCAGGGGCGGCTGCTGGAGCTGCCCTGGGCCGGGCATCTGCCGGCGCTCGAACGTCCTGAGGAGATCAGCGCCTTGCTGCTGGATTACCTTTAAGTCATGACGAACGACCTGGCGACCCTCATGAGGCAGGCGCAGGACGACGATCCGCTGCTGGCACTGCACGCCACCACCGCGCTGCGCCGTGAGATCGAGCGCCTGGAGGCGGTCCAGGTGCGGCGGGCCCGGGTGGCGGGGCTGGCCTGGGCGCAGATCGCCGACGCCATCGGCGTGAGCAAGCAGGCCGTGCACAAGAAGTACGGCCGCCGCTAGCCGCCTCCGCACGGCTGTGCGTGCTCCTGCACCGCCTGCCCTGCACCGCTCGCCCTGCACCGCCCGCCTCCGCGTCGCTGCGGGCCCCGCGCCACCCGCCTCACCCGGCGGGGACGCGGAGCACCCGCAGCTCGTGCGCGCCGTCGGCGCGGGTCAGCTCGTAGTACAGCCACCACCGCCCCTCCAGCAGCAGCGCGTCCAGGTACCGCACCGAGCCGCCGCCCTGGGGGGAGGTCACCCAGGGCCGCTCGGCCGACAGCCGCCGCCACCCGAACAGGTCGCCGGAGACCGCGACGCCGCAACGCTCCTCGTAGTTCTCCTCGTGGGAGGCCGAGCCGTCGTAGAAGCCCACGTACCCGCCGGGCACGGGCACCACGCTGTTGAGCCGCGCCTGGTAGCGGTCCCAGCCCTGGCCGACGCCGAGGGCCTGGCCGTGCCAGGCGAACTCCGTCCCGCCGTCGAGGCTGGTGGCCAGGCCGGTGGGGTGCGTGGTGGCGCCGACGTTGTAGATGTCGGCGCTGGCGTGCGCCTCGCCGCCCAGGCCGGGCCGCGCCTCCGCATAACTGGCGAACAGGTACGTCACCGGCCCGGCCCGCAGCACGTACGGGTCCTTGACCCCCTCCGTGCCGGTCGAGGCCGCCGTCAGCACCGGCCGCGCCGTGGCCACGTCGAACTCCGACGGGTGGGCCGCCGGGCGCAGCGCGTCGATCCGCCAGCGGTTGTCGGCCGGGTCCACGTACGACAGGTAGAGCAGGAACCCGCCCCCGTCGGCGCGCGTCAGGCAGAACCGCTCCATGGACGGCGTGCGCAGCTCGTCCTTGTGCACCGACCACACGTCGGTGAAGCTCACGCCGTCGTCGCTGACCGCGACCGCGCAGTGCCAGCCGCGCTCGGCCGCGGCGCCACGCGGGCGGCGCCGCCGGTAGGTCAGCCAGAACCGCTCGCCGTCGTGCAGCACGCCGGGGCAGCCCGCCCAGTAGCCCGCCTCGTCCTTCTCCGGCGCGCGCACCACCGTGCCCGCCAGCGGGTCGAACGCGGGAAGCGGGGCGTGTCCGATCATCGTGTCCTTGCCTTTCAAGCGTCGTAGAAGAGCCGGTCGAGGGCGACGGCGGCGCTGCCCACGACGCCGGCGTCGGGGCCGAGCGTGGCCCGCCGCACCTGCACCGCGTCGCGCAGCACGGGGAACGCCCTGGCCTGCAACGCGTCCCTGACCAGGTCGAACACCGGCTCGGGAGCGGTGCGGAAGGCGCCGCCGAGCAGGATCAGCGCGGGGTTGAGCAGGTTGACCGCGCTGGCCAGGCCGGTGGCGAGCCGGTCCACCAGCTCCTCCAGCACGGCGGCGGCCCGCCCGTCACCGCCGTGGGCGGCCTCGGCCAGGTCGGTGAGGGGATCCTGGCTGTCGCGGCCGAGCAGGGCGCGGGCCCGCTCCGCCAGGTACGGCTCGGCGGCGACGGTCTCCAGGCAGCCGCTCGCGCCGCACGCGCACGGCCGGCCCCGCTCGACCACCCTCAGGTGCCCCAGCTCCGTGACCCCGTGGGCCCCGGACCGGAACGGCTGCCCGCCGATCACCAGCCCGGCCCCGACCCCGGTGCGGACGTAGACGTACAGGAGGGGGTCGGCCCCGCCCGTGTCGCCGTAGCGGGCCTCGGCCAGCGCCATCGCCCGTACGTTGTGATCGACCACCGCCGGCACCCCGAGCGCCCGCTCCAGCGGATCGGCGAACGCGACGTCCCGCCAGCCGAGGTTGACCGACAGCACGTTGCGGCGCTGTCCGGCATCCACTGGGCCGGGCGCGGCGACGCCGATGCCCAGCAGCCGGTCGCCGGCCAGCGCGGCGGCGGCCTCGGCGATCCGCCGCACCACCCGCTCGGGCGGCTCGCCCGCCAGGTCGAACGCGAACGAGCACACCTCCAGGGGGCGGGCCTTGAGATCGCACCGCCCGAGCCGCACCGTGCCCGCCCCGACCTGCACCCCGATGACGTGGCGGGCGTCGGTGCGCAGCCGCACCTCCGTGGAGGGCCGCCCGACCCGGGTGCCCGCGCCGTCCGTGGCCCCCTCGGCGACCAGCCCTTCGCCGAGGAGCTGGCCCACCACCTTGGTCATGGTGGTGGGGGACAGGGCCAGCCGTCTGGCCAGGTCGGCGCGCGGCTGCGGCCCGTGGTCGCGCAGGGCGCGCAGCACGAGGCGCCTGTGGAGCCTGCGGACGTCCTGCACCGGTGTCGGCATGCCCGCCTCCTTAATAACTAACGGGTAGAAAATAATTAGATTGGGAAGCTCCCGTCAAGGGGAGCTGGAGCTCAGGGACGCGGCAGCAGCCCGAGATCCCCGGCGACCGTGGCCACCGCGGCGAGGATGCGGTCCACCTGGCCGCCCGTGTGCGCCGCCGTGACGCTCAACCGGATCAACGCCTCACCTTCGGGAACGGCCGGCGGCAGCATGACGTTCGAAAGAACGCCCTCCTCCAGCAGCCGTGTCCAGAAGCGGCAGCACGTCAGGCGATCGCCCACCCGCAGCGACACCGTCGGCGTGCCGCCCGGAGTGATCGCGAACCCGAGCGCCACCAGCCCCGACCGCAACCGCTCCGCCGCCGCCATGACCGCCCGGCGGCGCTCCGGCTCCGTGCGGATGATGTCGAGGGCGGCCAGCGCCGCGGCCGTGCACGCCGGCGGCAGCGAGGCCGAGAACAACGCCGACCGCGCGCTGTGCCGCAGGTAGTGGACGACGTGCTCGGGCCCGGCGACCGCGCCGCCGAGCGTACCGAAGCACTTGGAGAACGTGATCGTCTGCACGTCGACGGCCGACTGCAGACCGTGGTGCTCGGCCGCCCCGCGCCCGCCGGCGCCCAGCAGCCCCGCGTCGTGCGCGCTGTCGAGCACCACCCGCGCCCCGTGCCGCGCCGCCAGCTTGGCGATGCCGGGCAGGTCGCACAGGTCGCCGCCCACCGAGAACATGCCCTCCGTCAGCACGATCGCGCCCACCTCGGGGCCCGCGGCCTCCAGCATCGCGGCGAGCTGCGTCATGTCGTTGTGCCGGTAACGCCGCAGCCTGGCCTGGCCGAGACGGGCCGCGTCGATGAGCGAGGCGTGGATGCGCCGGTCGGCGAACAACACGTCACGCGGCCCGAACAACGCGCTCAACGCGAGATTGGCCTGATAGCCGGTGGAGACCACCATCGCCGCCTCGTGCCCGAGGAATGCGGCCAGCTCCCCCTCCAGGGTCTCGTGCAGGGCCAGCGTGCCGTTGAGCACCCGCGACCCCGAGTTGCCCGAGCCCAGCCGCCGCAACGCCCCCGCGCCCGCCTCCTTCAGCCGGGGATCGTCCGACAGCGCCAGGTAGTCGTTGGAGCCGGCCATCAGCACCCGGCGGCCGCCCACCACCACCTCGCCGCCGCCGGGGCGCTCCTCCACCGGCAGGTAGTAGGGGTAGAGGCCGGTCGCGGCCAGGGCCTTGGCCTCGGGGAGCCGGCACTTGCCGAAAGGGTCCGTCACGACGCGGGGCTCGCTTTCCGGGTCCGTCCGGAGCATCGGGGGCGGAGGGGCGGCGACGAAGGGTGGATCATCAGGGGTCTCCAGGTTCCGTCGGTCACGATCGGTGGAGCAGTGCGCACAGCAGTGCGCACAGAGGCCGGCTCGAGGCGGGATGCCGAGCCGCATCAGGCGATGGTAGCTTACAGTGGTTGATCGTGATACTAGAGTAATCATCGCTGGCGTGAACGCACGCCGGCCCGCCACCGGCCCGCCCACGACAGCCGACCCGAGGACGCACCCATGACAGAGGACGAGATCTTCCACCAGCTCCGCGCCCTGTGCGCCGAGATCCTCGCCGTGGATCCGTCGGTCATCACCCCCGACACCGACCTGCGCGACGAGCTGGAGGCCGACAGCCTCGACATGGTCGAGCTGGCCGTCGCCAGCGGCGACCGCTTCGACCTGCGCGTCGACTTCGACCTCGCCACCCACGTGCGCACCCTCGCCGACGTCACCACCCTGGTCCGCGCCGGGGTCCGGGCCGGCTGAGGAGGGCCGCCCACATGCCGGTCCCGCCCTCGCCGCCCGGTCCCGCCGAGCCCGTCCGAGGGCGGCGCGGGCTCGCCGAGTTCATCGAGCTGCCCTACCGGCTGCACGGCGGCGACCCGCACTTCGTGCCGCCGCTGCGCGACGACAGCCGGCGCCTGCTCGACCGGCGGCACAACCCGTTCTTCCGCTACGGCGAGGCCGCGCTGTTCACCGTACGACGCGGCAAGCGGGTCGCCGGGCGGATCGCCGCCGTGCACAACCCCCGCCACAACGCCGCCCACGCCGCCCGCGACGGGTTCTTCGGCCAGTTCGCCTGCGCCGACGACCCCGCCGTGGCGCGCGAGCTGCTCGACGCCGCCGCCCGATGGCTGCGCGGGCGCGGGCTGACGACCATGCTCGGGCCGGTCAACTTCACCACCAACGACGAGTGCGGGGTGCTCGTCGACGGGTTCGACGCGCCGCCCAGCGTGATGATGCCGTACAACCCCGCCTACTATCCGGCGCTGCTGGAGTCCTGCGGCATGACCAAGGCGAAGGACCTGTGGGCGTGGGACACCGCGGGGCAGGTCCCGCCCGAGCGGCTGCTGCGCATCGCCCGGCGGGCCGAGCACCGGCACCGGCTCACCGTGCGGCCCCTCGACCCGGCGCGCTTCGACGCCGACCTCGACCGCGTCAAGCTCGTCTTCGACCGCGCCTGGCACGGCAACTGGGGCTTCACCCCCATGACCGACGCCGAGTTCGCCGCCGCCAAACACCGGCTGCGCAAGGTCATGGACCCCGGGCTCGTCCAGCTCGCCGAGGTCGACGGCGAGCCGGTCGCGGTCGCCCTCGTGCTGCCCGACTTCAACCAGGCCGTCGCCGCCGCCCGCGGCCGCCTCACCCGCTTCGGCCTGCCGATCGGGCAGGTCCGGCTGTCCATGGCGGCCCGCCGCATCGACCGCGTCCGGGGCGTGCTGTTCGGAGTCGTCCCCGACCTGCGCCGACACGGCGTCGAGGCCGCGCTCCTCGCCCGCGCCCACGAGGCCATCGTCTCGGGCGGGTACCGCGGAGGGATGGAGCTCGGCTGGACCCTGGAGGACAACCAGGCCATCAACCGCTACCTGACCGTGCTCGGCTGCACTCGCGCCAAGGCCTACCGGATCTATGGGCGGGAGCTGTGACAGGCTCACCGCCGCCGTCCTGTACGGGCGGATGCCCGCCGCCAGTCCTGCCCCTTGACGGGATGGGCGAGCGGTGACGGCCCCGCACTACCTGGTCACCGGGGCCACCGGGTTCGTCGGGGGGCGGCTGACCCGCATGATCCTGGAGCGGGGCGGCACCGTCACGGCGCTGGCCCGCCCCTCACCCCGCGCCAGGCTGCTGCGCGAGCTGGGCGTGCGCGTGGTGCCCGGCGACCTGACCACCGGCAGAGGCATCGCGGAGGCGCTGCAGGGCGCGGACCGGGTGATCCACCTGGCGGCCACGCTGCGCGCCCGCACCCCCGCCGCGTACTGGTCGGTCAACCGCGACGGCGTCGCCCGGCTGGTGCGCGCGATGGCCACCCAGCGCCGCCCGGCGCGCCTCGTGCTCTGCTCCTCCCTCGCCGCCGGCCCCGCCATCTCCCTGTACGGGGCCAGCAAGCGGGCCGGCGAGCAGGTCGCCCGGGAACACGCGGCCCAGGTGCCCACGGTCATCCTGCGGCCCGGCATCGTGTACGGGCCCGGCGAGGAGGCGCTGCTGCCCGCCCTCCTGCCGATGATCAGGCTCGGCGTGGTCCTCAAGGCCGGCTACGGCCCTCGCCGCTACGGCATGATCTACGTGGACGACCTGTGCACCGCCCTCCTGTCCGCCACCGACCACGGCCCCGTCCTGCCCGCTGCGGACACGCCCGCCACCGACCACGGCCCCGTCCTGCCCGCTGCGGACACCCCTGCCGGATACGGCCCCGGCCTGTACCCGATCAGCGACGGTAACGCCTACGACTGGGCCGACATCTGCCGTGCCCTGGCCCGGGCGGCCGGTTGCCGGGAGCCGCGGGTGGTGCCGGTGCCGATGCCCGCCGTGCACGCGGTGGCCGTGCTGGCCGAGCTGGCCGCGCGCGGCGCCATGCCGGCGCTGAACCGGGACAAGGTGCGCGAGATGCGCCGCCCCGACTGGACGTGCACGCCGGACGACGCCGTACGCGAGCTGGGCTTCGCACCCGCCACTCCGCTCATCCGGGGCTTCGAGGCCGCGCTGGCCGCACTGCGTCGCGCCCGCTGACGGCCCGTTCGACGACGGCGGGCACGATCAGCGCCACCGCCAGCCCGGCGACGACGTCGGTGAGGTAGTGGTACCAGTCGTACACGACGGCGACCGTCAGCCCCGCCGTCAGCGTCCACAGCACCAGGCGGACCATCCTGGGGACGTGCCGGCGGAGGACGAGCACGGTGACCCAGGCGCCTGCCACGTGCGTGGAGGGGAAGCACGCGCCGGGCGGGTCGAGAGCGGCCATGATCTCGCTCTGCACGGCGGTGATCACGTATCCGGACGGGCCGTGCGCGGAGTGCAGCTCGGGCAGCCCCGCCGCCGGGCCGATCAGCGGGAGCGCGATGAACCCCAGGTAGCAGGGCAGGAACGCGGCCACCATGGCGAGCACGTAACGCTCCACCAGCGGTGCCCGGCCCTGGGCGTACAGGATGGCCGGGATGAGGAAGCAGCCGTAGAAGGAGAAGTAGCAGAAGGTCAGCACCTCGGTCATCAGCGGGGAGCCGAGCGCGGACGTGACGGCGGTGTTGGGGGCGAACCCGAGCAGCGCCTTCTCCCAGGCGTGCAGGTCGGCGTCGAGGTAACGCCCGTGCAGGATGCGGGCGGTGCGGGCGGCGGCGCCGTACAGGAGGGGGAGCATGAGCATCGGCGCGCATGTCCGGACGAACCGCACCGCCCGGACACCGGTGGGAAGGCGCTGCTCGGCCGACGCCAGCGCGAGTATGAGCAGGGCCGCGAGCGCGTATCCGGCGAGTAGTTCGGGCCAGTCCTCCAGGCGATTCCGGAAGCCGGTCACGACGAGCGCCATGAGGGCGAAATAGCCCAACAAAAGCCATTCAACCGGGCGAAAAGGAAATCCGCGGCCGGGTTTTGGGCGCCGCGAGGAAAGGACGGGCCGGACATTCGTCGCCGCCGCGGTCACATGGGTGAGCGCGATTCCCGCCCCGGGGACGTGTGGGAGGTGCGCGGGCGAGGGGTCAGGAGGTCGCACGGGCCGGCCACCAGATTCGGCGTCCCATGTGATGGGCGAGTGCCGGGACGAGGAACGACCGGACGACCACCGTGTCGATGACGACCCCGATCGCCACCAGCAGCCCGAGCTGCACCACCGGCACCAGCGGCAGCACGGTCAGGACGAAGAACGCGGCCGCCAGCACCACCCCGGCCGCCGTGATCACCCCGCCGGTGGCGCGCAGGGCGTGCAGGGTGGCCTCGCGGGTGTCGAGGCGGGCGGCCTCCTCGCGGACGCGGGCCATGAGGAAGATGTTGTAGTCGATGCCGAACGCCATGAGGAAGACGAACGCGTACAGGGCGAACGACGCGTCGACGACGGGGTAGCCGAGGAGCTGCGTGAACAGCGCCGAGCACAGCCCGAGCGTGGCCGCGAACGACAGCACCACCGTGCCCATCAGCAGCAACGGCGCCACCAGCGAGCGCAGCAGGACGACCAGGATCAGCCCCACGACCAGCAGGATCAGCGGCACGATGAGGAAGGCGTCGTCGAGGACGGCGTTCTTGACGTCGAGCAGCTCGGTGGTGAACCCGCCGACCAGGGCCGCGCCGCCCGCCGCGCCGCGCACGCTGGTGCGCAGGGCCTCGACGAGGCGCTGGGCGTCGGGGGTGTTGGGCTCGGCGGCGAGCACGACGTCGAACGTGCGCCACGGGGCGGGCGGCCCGGCCTGCATCGCCACCACGCCCTCGGCCTCGTGCACGGCCCGCTCGACGGCGTCGCTCCGGTCTTGCCTGGCCAGGACGACGACGGGGGCGCTGGCGGGGTAGTGGCGCCGCAGCGCGTCGTAGCCGTCGACGGAGTCGGTGCGCATGGTGAACAGCGACGACGGCGGGATGCCCGAGGCGTCGAGGGTGGTCAGTCCCATGCACAGCATGGTCAGCAGCAGGGCGGAGCCCGTCCAGGCGAGGCGGGGGCGCTGGCCGACGAAGCCCGCGACGCCCTGCCAGAGCCCGTCGCGGGTGCTCTCGCCGGGGCGCGGCGTGCTCGGCCAGAACGCGCGCCGCCCGCCGAGGAGCATCAGCGCGGGCAGCAGCGTCACCATCACGGCCGTCGTGATGAGGATGCCGATGGCGGCGGCCGCGCCGATGGAGCGCAGCGCGTGGGTGTCGGCCACGATGAGGCAGCCGACGCCGCCGGCCACGGTGAGCGCCGAGGCGACGACCGTGCGGATGCCGCCCGACAGCGCGTCCTTCAGCGCCGCCGTCTGGTCGGCGGTGGTGCGCAGCCGTTCGCGGTAGCGGGCGACGAGCAGCAGCGCGTAGTCGGTGGCGACGCCGAACACCAGCACCGTGAACACCTCGGGCGTGGCGGCCCGCAACGTCATCAGCCCCGAACGGGCCAGCGCGTAGAGCGCCGCGGCGGAGCACAGGTAGGCCACCACCACGGCCAGCATGGGGATCATCCACAGGACGGGGCTGCGGTAGACGGCGAGCAGCACCAGGAGCACCACGGCCAGGCTCAGCGCCAGCAGCGTGCCGTCGACCTGGCGGAAGGAGTCGACGTAGTCGGCCGCGGCCCCGCCGGGGCCGCTCACATGGCTGATCAGGCCCGGCGGGCTGCCTTCGACGGTGATCTGCCGCAGCCGCTCGACCAGCGGGCTGATGAGCACGCCCGGCTTGCCGGACAGCAGCACCGTGGCCTGGAGCGCGTGCCCGTCGGCGCTGGGCACGGGCGCCGAGGCCATGCCGATCACGTTGGGCAGGGCCTTGAACTGCCGCAGGTCCTGCCGGGCCGCCTTGATGTCGGCGCGCTGGAGCGGGCCGTCGCGTTCGTAGATCACGAGGGTGGGGACCACGCGGCCGGACTGCTTGGCGAGCAGGTCGAGGACGCGGGCCGACTCGGCCCCCCTGGCCAGCATGGAGCTGCCGCTGGTGATGCGGACGTCGTCGAGCGGGCCGCTCGCGAGCACGGCCACGACGGCGATGGCCATCCAGGCGACGACCACGGCAGCCGCGATTTTTCGCGCAAACCCCTTACGAAACAAAACCGACAATTTCCGCCCACCCCCGGCCTCGGTGTGAAAGTGCCGGCCGGCACGTAGACGATAAATTCCCGGTCCTGCTTAAACAACTTTATGCAGGAGTCTTATATTCGCGTCATGCCCGGATCAAAGGGGACATCGCCGGATTCGATTTTTCTCGTACGGCTCGTCCGGTAACGGGCTGATCCGGGGCCCCGGCGTCGTCCTGGAACGAAAGGCCCCGGCTCAGCCCTTCACCCGCAGGTCCGCGAAGAGCGCGCGGTGATCGGAGCCCGGCACGTCGAGCACCTGCACCCCCACCGCCGAGCCCCGCCCGTCCGTCAGCACGTGGTCGATGGTCACCAGCGGCGGCAGCGAGCGCCCGTGCGGCCACGTGGGGGTGAGCCCCTGCCCGGTGGACGCCGCCGCGTCCGTGTAACCGGTGTCCAGCAGCCGGCGGAACACCGCGTGGTCGAGCGTGGCGTTGAAGTCGCCCGCCAGGATCCGGGGCGCGCCAGAGGTGGGCGCCGGCGGCAGGGACGCCACCCCCGCCTCCCACTCCGGCACCGTCGAGGGCACGGGCGCGACCGGGTGCACGACCACCACCTCCACGGCCGAGCCGCCGGGCAGCGCCACCTCCACCACCGGCATGTGGTGCCCGACCGGCTGGAACAGGCCCGTCCGCTCGGTCATCGGGTACCGGGAGTACACGCCGCTGCCCTCCGGGCCGCGGAAGTCGGCCTTCCCGACGTGGTACGGCAGCAGCGTCGCCAACCCGGCGGCGGCCAGCCGGTCCTCGGCCGAGTACGTCAGCTCCTGGATGCTCAGCACGTCCACGTCCAGCCGCCTGGCCAGGCCGACGATCACCGACGCGTCGCCGCGCCCGCCGTTGAGGTTGGCCGTCAGCACCCGCAGCGGCCGCCCGCCCGCCGAGGCGTCGCCGCTCCCGAGCGCCCGCGGCAGCACGCACCACGCCAGGCAGGCGCACACCGCCAGCATGATCGCGATCGCGGCCCGGCTCCGGGCCAGGGCCGCGACCCCCAGCATCAGCAGCGCGGCGAGGGCGAAGTACGGAGTGAAGGAGACCAGCGGGACCAGGAACACGCCCGCCTCCAGCCCGCCGAGCCGCACCGCCGTCCCCGCCGCGAACAGCACCGCCACCGCGACGGCCAGCCGCCCCCGCCACACCCGGCGGGGCCGCGCCCGCCGCTCCGTCTCCACGACCTCTCGCACCAGCACAGAGGCAGACGTTAAGCGGGCTTTCTTAACGGCACATGAGGATCACACCTGCGTGAACATGAGGAATGTGGCCGGGTGGACTTGGGAAGCGCGCGGGCGGGGACTCGGGGCGCGCGTGGAGGACTGGAGAGCGCGTGCGCGGGGACATGGGGGCGAGCGCGCGGGGAAGTGACAGCGAGTGTGCGGGGACGCGAGGGCGCGGGCGTGGGTGGGAGGATGCGTGGTCGGTGCTGCCTTAGGCTTTCGGGTTGTGGGCCGGAAGGCGATGATCCTGGCGGTGGCGGTCGTGACGCTCGCGGCCTGCGGTGGCCAGCCACGCCCGGCGGGCCCTGCCGCCTCGCCCAGCACAAGCACCGGCACCGGCACCGGCACCGGCACCGGTACGTCGCCGCACACCCAGAGCCCGGCCGCGTCGCCCACCACCGGCTCCGGGACGACCCGGGCCGGGCTGGCCGACGACGTCAACGGCGACGGATACGCGGACCTGGTGGCGGAGTTCGGCCCTGCAGACGCCCGGCGTCTCGCGATCGTCCCAGGCTCGCCACGGGGGCTCGTCCCGGCGAAGGGCGTGGTCGTGCCGCCCGAGACGTTCACCTCGTGGTCGCTGGGCGGCGGCACCAGGGCCGACTTCGACGGCGACGGTTACGGCGACGTCCTCGGCTATGGGGCGCCGCAGGGCCCGGAGCAGGCGCAGGGCCCGCACCTCCTGTGGGGCGGCCCCGGCGGGGTCGCGGCCAGGACGCGCCCCACCCCGGTACGGCTGCCCGTCGCGAGCGGGCCGGCGAGCTACCGGGCCGTCGCGGGCGACTTCGACGGTGACGGAGCCGCCGATCTCGCGGTCGCCACCCCGCCGGAGCAGGGCGGGCTCGCCTCCGGCCTGACCATCCTGTACGGGCCGTTCACCCGGCAGGGCGCCGCCGCGAGGAGCGAGGCCCGTCCGTCGCCGACCGGCGCGGACTTCTGGAGGATGACCGCCGACGACATCGACGGTCGCCGCGCCACCGCGCTGATCGTCCACCAGGGCGACGACGGCGAGCAGACCAGCGGGGTGCTGCTCACCGCCGGCCCGGACGGCCTGGCGCGGACGGGACGCAAGCTCAACCCGGGCATGGCGGTCGCGTTCGGCGACTTCGACGGCGACGGCGCCAGGGACGTCGCGGTCGGCGACGACGGCAGCCGCAACGACGAGCCCGGCTACGAGACCGAGCCGCCGTCGGTCGACCGCACGCTGACCGTCTACTACGGCAACGGCCGGCAGGCGGCCTTCAAGGGCTCCTCGGGCGCGGCGGTGGCCGGCGACTTCGACGGCGACGGCCACGACGACCTCGCCTTCGGCCGCGCCGACCCCGTCCCCGGCGGGGTGCCGTCGCGGCAGGCGACCACCTCCAAGGTCTTCCGGGGCGGCTCCGGCGGGCTCCAGGCCGGCAGGGAGGTCGGCGGCCTGGGGGCGGCCACGCCGCTGGCGGCCGGGGACTACGACGGCGACGGGGACGACGAGCTGGCCTTCGTGCAGGGCGACGACGACACCACGATCGTGGTGACGGACGGGAGGAAGGTCCTGGCCCGCTTCGTCACCGCCGACGTGCCGTCGTAGCCGCCCCCGCTCACCCCGCGACTCTCGACCATGGACGGCGCGTCACTCGTGGTCGCGCATCCACAGCTCCACCAGCTCATCGGTGTCTTCGGTCAGGAAGGAGACGCTCTTCTCCCGGTGATCGATCCGGATGCCGACCGGCCGCAGGTCCGGCAGGAGCGGGCCGTGCAGGGCCTGCGGCTGGGGCTGCTCCTCGTAAGCGCCCGGCCGCCACCAGTAGAGCCGCGGGCTGATCGGCTTGTCGCCGGACTCGAAGAGCCGCTGCGACAGCTCCTGCACCGCCTCCATCGCGGCGAACAGGTGCACGTCGCCGATCTCGTGCACCAGCATGTACTCGGGCAGCGGGAACGACACCAGCGCCCCGCGCGGCGCCTGCCCCGTGTGCCGGCGCAGCACGTGGACGTGCGCGCCGACGTAGCGGTGGGCGCCGCCGACGTGCGTCACGGGCACGCCGTGGACGGTCGCGGACTCCCGGTAGTGCGGCTCCTCGTCGATCGAGCGCGCGAGCGCCCCGCCGAAGACGGACTCCTCCGGCAGGTCGCCGAGGCGGGAGCGGTCGAGCGGCGCGATCGCGTCGGGGTAGTCGATGACCACGGCCTCCACCAGCCCCGGCGCCAGCCGCCTGGCCACCAGCGCGTCGAGCATGCCGCCGAGCGCCTCCTCCGGATACAGCCGCACCCGCAGGCCGGCCTCCGGCACGTCGGCGCCCGCCCGCTCGAACGCCTTGGCCGCCTGCTCGGCGTAGGCGGCCGCGGCCTCCTCCAGCCCGGCGGGGCCGTAGCTCAGGGCGTGCTCGCGCCAGGAGCCGATGTCGGCGTTCGCGCTGGCGCCGCCGGCCAGCCTGACGCTGATCGTCGAGGGATCGGGCAGTGTCGCCTCGAGCCCCCGCTGCGCGAACGCGCGCACCAGGGCCTGGCCGATGACGTCTGTTTCCATCATGGACGCCGAATTTATCGCTCCCGCCCGACAAGAGCGGAACCGGAGACGCCGATGGTGAGAGGGCCCCTCACCCCCAGACGAGGCGGGCCGTCTCGACCACCAGCTCCAGCTTGCGCCGCTCCTCGTCCACCGTGAGCAGGTTGCCGCGGGAGGTGGAGGCGAAGCCGCACTGCGGGCTGATGGCGAGGTTCTCCATGGGCACGTACTTGGCGGCCTCGTCGATGCGGCGGCGCAGTTCGTCCTTCGACTCCAGGGCCGGCACCTTGGAGGAGACGAGCCCGAGCACGACGACCGTGCCCTGGGGGACGAACCGCAGCGGCTCGAACCCGCCCGCCCGCTCCGTGTCGTACTCCAGCAGGAACCGGTCGACCGGCACCTCGCCGAACAGCCGCTCCGCCACGGGGTCGTAAGCGCCCTTGGCCGCCCACGCGCTGCGGTTGTTGCCCCGGCACAGGTGCAGGGCGACGGTGACGCCGGGGTCGAGCTCCTTGGCCGCGCGCACCTGCTGGGCGTCGACGGCGACGGCCGCGTCGAGCAGGTCCTCGGCGTCCGGCGCCGCGGGCCCCAGGACGCGGGCGCGGAAGCCGGGGTCGATCACGAAGTCGTAGGCCAGCGAGTCGAGCTGGATCCATCGCACGCCCTGCGCCAGCAGGTGCCTGATCTCCTCGACGCGCAGCGCGACGAGGTCGCGCAGCAGGTCGGCGGGGGTCGGGTAGGCGTCGGCGCTGAGGTCGGGGTGCCACAGCAGGTGCCCCATGGACGAGCTGACCATGGTGATCTTGTACGGGCCGGGGGCGTGGCGGGCCAGGAAGCCGGCCTCGACGGAGGTCAGGTTCGCCTTCTGCGTGAGCTTGCCGGTGGCGACGACCATGTCCCAGCTCGTCTCCTCCGGCGGCACGGGCTCGCCGTCGCCGCGCCACCACTCGGTGGACGGCAGCGGCACGGGCGTGACGCCGTCCAGCGACTCCAGCAGCCCCGCGAGCCACGTCTTGCGCCGCATCTCCCCGTCGGTGAACACCTCCATCCCGGCCTGGCGCTGCAGCTCGATCGCGGCGAGCGCGGCGGCGTCCTCCAGCTCGGCCAGCTTGTCGGCGCCGATCTCGCCGCGCTCGCGCGCCTGCCGGGCCTCCAGCAGTTCGGACGGGCGCAGGAGGCTGCCAACGTGCTCGGCATGGGGTGTCGCGGGCATGCTTCCTCCTCGGATGTGCGATCGGGGGCGCGGTGTCGCGCCGGCCGTACGATCAGCGTCCACCGGCCGGGGGCGGCCGTCCACCCCCGGATCACTCGTGGTGCAGCACGGCCGCGATCGTCACCCGCGCCGCCGACCGGGCCGGGACGAACGCGCCCAGCACCGCGATCACCACGCCGGCCAGCGTGAGCAGCGCGAGCAGCGGCCCCCGCCACACCTCCACCATGAACGCGGGCAGCGCCAGACCGGCGGCGTCGGCCATGGCCGGGACGACGAGCCGGTGCGCGGCCACGCCGACGGGGATGCCGAGCAGCCCGCCGGCCGGGCCGAGCGCCGCCATCGACGTCACCATCATGGCCGTGAGCTGGCGCGGCGTCATCCCGATGGACTTCAGCACGCCGATGTCGCGCCGCCGCTCCCTGGCGTCGAGCACGACCGTGTTGAACACGCCCAGCGCCGACACCGTGCCCAGCAGCAGGGTGAGCAGGGACGCGAAGCCGATGACGGCCACCGCCGTGCGGTCCGTCGCCGACTTGGCAGCCGGGTACAGGCCGGGATCGGCGGCCCGGACGGCGGCGTGGTAGGCGGCGACGTCGGTGCCGCGGGCGAGGCGGACCTCGTACTGGGTGGCCCGCTGCCCGGGCGCGAGCGCGGCCAGCGTGCTCCAGTCGGCCTGGACGAGGTCGGCGGCGCCGTCCATGGTGGCGCCGACGACCGTCGCCTCCGCCCGGCCGCGGCCCATCGACAGCGTGAGCCGGTCGCCGACCTCCAGGCCGCGCTTGACCAGGAACGCCGACGGCGCCACGACCTCTCCCGGCCCGCGCAGCCAGCGGCCCTCGACGACCGTCTCGCCCAGCGTGCCCGAGTCGCCCCGCAGGAACCTGCCCTGGATCGGCTGCGGATGGCCCGCCAGGTGCAGGTTGACCCACGCGTCGGCGGTCACGTGCACGGTGCCGGGCAGGCCGCGCAGCAGCGCCTCGATCTCCGCGTCGCCGTGCCGGGGCGGGGTCTGGTGGTTGCGGGCCTGGCCGGCGTGCACCACCGTGTGCACGTATCCGACGCGCTGGGCGGCCGCGCCGTACGCGGTCATCGTCATGGACAGGCCCGCCGCCAGCGTCACCGTGGCCGCGCCGAGCACCACCGCCGCCAGCGTGAGCGCGGCACGGCCCGGCCGCCCGAACGGCAGGCCCAGCCCGAGACTGACCGGGCGCGGCAGCGGCGCCCCCGCGAGCAGCCGCTGCACCCGCAGCCCCCGCCCCCGCCCGGGAGGGGCGCCCGCGCTGATCGCCCGGGCGGCGCTCACCCGGTGCGCGCGCAGCGCGGGCACCAGCGCCGCGAGCACGGCCACGGCCGGCATGCCGGCGAGCGTCGCCGCGTACACCCAGGGGCTCACCGCGACGGTGAACAGGCCCTGTCCCACGCCGTTCAGCAACGGGCGGGCGGCGGCGGCCCCCGCCGCGGTGCCGAGCGCGGCGCCGGCGACCGCCGGGACCAGGACCATCGTCAGGTAGACGGCGACCACCTGGCCCGGGGTGAACCCCAGGGCCTTGAGCAGCCCGATGTGCCGGAACCCCGCCACGACCGCGCCGCTCACCACGTTCACCACGATGAGGACCGCCACCACCAAACCGAGCACCCCGAACGCGGTCAGGAACGGCAGGAAGGCCGCGACCTCGCGGCCGGTGTCGCGCTTGACCGCGAGATACGACTGGAAGCCGAGCAGCGCCCCGCCCGGCAGGCCCGCCGCGATCGCGGCCGTGCCCGCGCGCACGTCGGCGTCGGTCGCGGCGGCGGCCAGCCGGTAGAGCATCTGCGTCGCGGACGGGCGCAGCGCGGCGGCCTGACCGGGCGTCACCCACGCCTCGGAGCTCCTGCTCACGCTGGAGGCCAGGCCGACCACCGTGAACGCCTGCCCCTCCCGCACCGTGAACCGCACCCCGAGGAGGTAGGAGAAGAACCCGTTCGGGGGCCGGTCCAGCACGATCTCGCCCGGGCCGGCGGCCCAGCGGCCCGCCCAGAGGTCCAGCCGGTCCACCGGGCCGCCGGGGCTGGGGCGGCCGACGACGGTGAGCGGGCCCGGCGGCAGGTGCTCGAACGTCTCGGGGATCGTGACGGTGGCCTGCGCGAACGGCCCCGCCGCCGCCTCGACCCCCTCGTGCCTGGCCGCGAGCGCCGCCGGTGGTGCCCTGAGCGGGTCGTACGAGGCCACGACGTGCGCGCCCCGCTGCCCCTCGAAGGCCCGCTCGAACGGCGCCGACACGCTCTCCAGCAGGCCCAGCGCCACCACGATCGCCACCGTCGAGCAGAACACGACGACCCCGAGCACGAACGTCTGCACCCTGCGCCGCCGCACCGCCGCCCGCGAGGCCCGCCACACGGCCCCCGCACCCGGTCTCACGACGCCCGTTCCGGGCTCTGCTCGGGCAGGCCGGGTTCGGGCAGGCCCGGTCCGGGCAGGCCGGGTTCGGGCAGGCCCGGTCCGGGCAGGCCGTGCTCGGGCAGGCCGTGCTCCGCCACCACGCGCCCGTCGCCCAGCTCGACCGTGCGGCTGGCGCACCGGGCGGCCAGGCCGGGATCGTGCGTGACGATCAGCAGCGTCTGCCCGATCTGGTTGAGGTCGATCAGCAGGTCCATCACCTGCTCGCCGGAGCGGCTGTCGAGCGCCCCCGTCGGCTCGTCGGCCAGCAGCAACGCGGGACGGTTCATCAGGGCCCTGGCCACGGCGACCCGCTGGCGCTCGCCGCCGCTCAGCACCGCCGGGTAGGCGTCCTTGCGCCCGGCGATGCCCAGCTCCTCGAACAGCTCCGCCGCCCGGTCCCGCGCCTGCCGCGCCGGCGTGCCCGTGAGCTGGGCGGCCAGCGCCGCGTTGTCCAGGGCCGGCAGGTCCTCGATGAGGTTGAAGAACTGGAAGATCATGCCGATGTGGCGGCGGCGGAACAACGCCAGCTCCGTCTCGTTCATCGCCCCGAGGTCCTGGCCGGCCACCTCGACCGTGCCCCGCGTCGGACGGTCGAGGCCGGCGATCATGTTGAGCAGCGTGGACTTGCCGCAGCCCGACGGCCCCATCACGGCGACGGCGTCGCCCGCGCGGACGCGCAGCGAGACGCCGTCCAGCGCCCTGGTCGCGCCGTACTCCTTGTGGACGTCGCCGAGCCGCACGACGTGCCGCTGAGTGTTCATGGCTCGAAGCTAGATCGCATGGCGACGGGGGCGCATCCCGCCGGGGATGTAACCGGGGCGGCCGTCATCCCGTGGATGTAGGGCCGCAGGAGGATGCCGATCGCGGCGCGCCGCGCGAAGATGATCGGATGTGGGAATGGCCGGTCGCCGCGCTGGCGCTCGCCTGCGGCCTGGTGGTGCTGCTGGCGGTCGCTCTCGTACGCACGCGGCGGCGCTACCGGGCCGCGCTGGCCGAGCAGGGGCGGCTGCTGGAGCGCGAGCGCGAGCGGGCCGCGCGCGCCGCCGTGGACGCCGAGCGCGCCCGCATCGCCGCGGAGCTGCACGACATCGTCAGCCACAACGTCAGCCTCATGGTGGTGCAGGCCGGCGCCGCCCGGGAGGTGCTGCCCACGATGCCGGGCACGGCCGAGACCGCGCTGCGGGCCGTCGAGGCGGCCGGTCGCGACGCCATGACCGAGCTGCGCCACCTGCTGGGGCTGCTCGCGCCCGCGCCCGACGGCGACAACCGGGCCGACGGCGCCGAGCTGGCGCCGCAACCCGGCCTGGGGCAGCTCGGCGCGCTCGCCGACCGGATCGCGTTCGCCGGGCTGCCCGTGGAGGTGCGGGTCTCCGGCGAGCCGCGGCCGGTGCCCGCCGGGATCGACGTGACCGCGTACCGGATCGTCCAGGAGGCGCTGACGAACGCGCTCAAGCACGGTGACGGGGCGAAGGCCGAGGTGAGCGTCCGCTACACCGACCAGTACCTGCGCGTGGAAGTGCTCAACAGCGGGCCCAGCGTGCTCACCGGCACCGCCCGCCGGCCGCCGGACGGCGAGCGGCCTGCCGGCGGGGCCGGGCGCGGGCTGCTGGGGCTGCGCGAGCGGGTCGCGGTGTACGGCGGCGACCTCGACGCGCGGCGCCGGCTCGGCGGCGGCTACCGGGTACGCGCCAGGATCCCCCTGGAGCGCCCGTGAACCCGGCCGGTGCGGAGCGCCCGCCGCCCCGCGTGCTGATCGCCGATGACCAGGAGCTGGTCCGCGTGGGGTTCCGGCTCATACTGAGCGCGCGCGGCATCGACGTGGCCGGCGAGGCCGCCGACGGCGAGCAGGCGGTGGCCGAAGCGCTCAGGCTCGCCCCCGACGTGGTGCTGATGGACATCCGCATGCCCCGCATGGACGGCCTGGAGGCGACCCGCCGCCTGCTCGCCCATGACCCGCACTGCCGGGTGATCATGCTGACCACGTTCGACCTCGACCGCTACGTCTACGCCGCCCTGGCACTCGGCGCCAGCGGCTTCCTGCTCAAGGACGTCACCCCCGAGCACCTGGCCGCCGCGGTCCGCCTGGTCGGCACCGGCGACGCGCTCCTGGCCCCCTCGATCACCCGGCGCCTGGTCGAGCGGTTCGCCGCCGCCGACCGCGTGCCCGGGCCGCCGTCCTCCCGGGCGCACACGGACCTCGCGACGCTGACGCCGCGCGAGCTGGAGGTGCTGACCCTCATGGGCAAGGGCCTGTCGAACGCGGAGCTGGCGTACGCGCTGACGCTCAGCGAGGCGACCGTGAAGACGCACGTGGCCCGCATCTTCACCAAGCTCGCCCTGCGCGACCGCGCCCAGGCGGTCGTCGTCGCCTACGAGACGGGCCTGGTCACGCCCGGGGAGAAGTGACCACGCCGGGGCTTCAGACCACGCCGGGGCTTCAGACCAGGCCGGGTTTCAGATCAGGCCGGGTTTCAGACCAGGCCGACCATGAAGCCTTCGTCCTTGATGCCCAGATATGCCCCCGGCCGGTACTGCCGCATGGCCCGCTCGATGACCGGGATGTACTTCGGGTTGGAGCCGAGCGGCAGCCGGTAGCCGTTCCTGACCGTGTGGAACTCCCACAGGTGCTCCATGTCCGGGTGCCGCCCCCGGAACCCCGGGTCGGCGGGGAACAGGTCGAGCCTGACCATCGTCCTGCGCACGAGGTAGTCGGCGAGCTTGACGCGGCGCTGCACCGTACGGGAGATGCCCACCCCCGACAGCTCCGCCCACGCCACCGCCCACGGCCTGCCCTGCGGGTCGTCCCAGCGCACGCCGAAGCCGTCGAAGACGAGCCGGCGCGGGCGGCCGACCTTCTTCCACGCGATGACCGGCAGCAGGCCGATGACCAGGAACACCAGCCCGATCACCCCGACGGCGACCCCCGCGCCCGCGCCGCCCGTGGTCTGCCCGGTCAGCGCCGAGAAGATCGCGATCAGCCCGATCACGCCCGACACCGAGCCGCCGATCAGCGCCTTGGCCTTGGCGTCCGCCCCGACGTCGAGCACGACGGGAGGCGGGGTGAACGGTTGCTGCTGCGGCGGATAGGGGGCGTTGTAGGCGGGTTGCTGAGGGCCGTACGTCATGGCACGCCAGGCTAGCCGCGCCCGGCGGGCGGCCCGTCACGCTTCAGGGTTTTGCGAAGCGTCCGCCCTGCCGCGAACTTTGGCACCCCGTCCCTTCGTTGATCAACCAGGACGGTGCGGGAGAGGGACACGTGCATGGGGCAGGCCGGGGCGATCGCGGGCATCGACGGATGGATCGGGCGGCAGGACGACGTGGACCGCGTCGTGTCCGCGCTGACCTCGCGGGAGAGCGGGCTGATCGTCGTGGTGCCCTCGGTGGACGGGGTCGAGGGGCTGGGGGTGACCGCCGTCGTGGCGGCGGCGCTGCGCCGTCCCGAGGTGGACGGGCGCTTCCCGGGGGGCGTCGGCTGGCTGAACGCCGGCGGCACGCACGTGGAGGACCGCGCCGCCGAGTTCACCGAGGTCCTCGACCGGCTGCACGGGGAGGACGTCGAGCTGTACTCCCACCTGGAGCTGAGCGACCTCGTCGGCGCCGCCAACGACGACGAGGCGGCCGGCGAGCTGCTGCGCGAGCAGATCTTCCGGCCGGGGCCGCGGCTGATGGTCGTGGACGGGCTGCGGCAGGCGGCGCAGGTGGTGCCGCTGGCGTTCGCGGTGCCGGGGTGCACGTGGCTGGTCACGGCGCGGGCCGCAGGGGAGGAGCTGCCGTTCGCGGCCACGGTGCGGGTCGGGCCGATGCCGCCTGACGAGAGCCTGGCGTTGCTGCGCCGCGACCTGCCCGCCCTCGACGCCGGGACGGCCGCCCGGCTGGCGGAGCTGACCGGCGGATGGCCGCTCGCCCTCACCATGGCGCACGGGCTCATCGTCAGCCAGGTCGTCACCGGCGAGCCGGCCACCGAGGCCGCCGCCCGCCTGGCCGCCGGGCTGCCCGGGCCCGTGGACCTGGCCGTCCCCGCCTCCAGGGCCCGCCTGATCGGCGCGCTCGTGGACCAAGCGCTCGGCTGGCTGCGCACCGTGGACCCGGCCGCCGCCACGCGGTTCCTCCAGCTCGGCCTGTTCGACCACGACGAGGGCATCCCCATCGGCGTGGCCGCGCTGCTGTGGAGCTCGGGCGGAGGCGTGACGGGCGGGCAGATCGGCGCGCTCATCGCCCGGCTGGAAGGGCTGAGCCTGGTGCGGCGGCGTACCGACCAGCCGGTGCTCGGGCTGGCGGACGCGGTCGCCGAGCGGGTGCGGCGGCTCCTCGGCGCGGACGGCCTCCAGCGGGCCCGCCGCGCCCTGACCGAGGCCGACCCCGACGACACCCCCGACGGCTGGGCCGACCTGCCCGGCACGGGGGAGTGGATGCTGCGCAACGCCGTCCGGCTGCACGCGGAGGCAGGTGACGAGGACGCGGTGCGGGAGCTGGTCCGCGACGTGACCTGGCTGGCCTCCCGCATCCACCACTCCGGCGTCGAGGCCGCCCTGGAGGACCTGGACCGGGCCGGCGACGCCGCCGCCTCCGTCGCGCGCGTCCTGGCAGGCTCGTCGCACCTGCTGGAGAGCGCGCGCGAGCTGGGCGTCGGCGTGCTGCCCACGCTCGCCGCCCGCCTCCACGCGACACCCGGCCTGGGCGCGGACCTGCGGCGGTGGCTCATCGAACGGGGGTCGCCGTGGCTGGAGCATCGCGGGACGCCGCCGGACCTGCCGCACCAGGCGCTCCTGCGCACGCACCGCACCGGCTCGGCCCGGATGACCGGCCTGGCCATGTCCCCGGACGGCGCCTGGGTGGCCGCCGCCGGGGACCACGGGCAGGTGGCGCGCCGGCACCTGGACGGCCCCCCTCTCCGTGGCTTGGTCGGGCACGAGAGCGCGGTCACGTCCGTGGCCGTCGCGCCCGACGGCACGTGGCTGGCCACCGCGAGCTGGGACCGCACCGTCCGGCTGTGGGAGCCGGACGGGCGGCAGCGCGCCGTCCTCGACGACCTGCCGGGGCCGCCCGAGACGGTCGCCATCGCGCCGGACGGGACGTGGGGGGTCGCCGGCGGGGACGGCTTCCTGCACTTCTTCTCCGCCGACGGCACGCCCCGGGGCACGCCTGAGGACGCCTGGGAGGCGTACGAAGCGGTCGCGATCGCACCGGACGGGACGTGGCTGGCCGCGACCGGGCCGGAGACCACCGAGCTGTGGAACGCGGACGGGACCCGCCGCGCGACCGTCGAGGCGATCTGGCCCGACGAGGAGGCGGGTCTTGGTGGCGAGGAGGGGGATCTTGGCGGCGAGGGCGGGCAGGTGAGTAGGGACAACGGCGCCGATGCGGTGGCCGTCGCCCCCTCCGGGGAGTGGCTGGCGCTGCTCAGCCGGCAGGGCACCCTCCGCCTGCTGAACGCCGACGGCACCCCGCGCGCCGAGCCGCACACCGTCTTCACCCACGGCACCGGCCTGGCCATCGCCCCCGGCGGCCGCCGCCTGGCCGTCTCCACCTACGACGACGACATCGCCGTCCTGGACGCCGGCGGAACCGTCCTGGCCCGCCTGAACGGCCACACCGACACGATCACCGGCCTGGCGTTCACCCCGGACGGCGGCCTCCTGGTCTCGGCGAGCGGCGACCGCACGGTCCGCGTCTGGGACGTGGACGCGGCCGTACGGACCGGCCCCACCGAGCCGCCCGCCTACCACGACCTGCGCGGCGTCGCGATCGCCGGCGACGGCTCCTACGTGGCCACCGTCGGCCTGTCCGGCCTGACCCTGTGGAACCCGGACGGGACCGTCCGCGCCCGGGGCCCCAGGGAGTGGCTGCGCAGCGTGGCCGTCGCCCCCGACGGCGCGTACGTCCTGGGCGTGGACCCGGAGGGCGGCATCCGGCTGCACGACCCGGACGGCGCGCTGCTCAGGGCCCCGGAGCCGGGCGCCGAAGAGATGATGGAGCCGACGTCGGCGATCTCCCCCGACGGCACGTGGATGGCCGTCGCCGCCGACCGTACCGTCCGCATCCTGACTCGCGACGGCGAGCTCCACGCGACCCTGCAGCCCCACGATGAGGACGTGACCGCGCTGGCCATCGCGCCCGACTCGTCCTGGCTCGCGGTCGCCTCGGGCTACGAGGTCCGGCGCTGGAGCCGGGACGGCCGCCCGCTGGGCCGGCTCGCGGAGACCGGCAGCCTCGTCGAGGCGCTGGCCGTCGCCCCCGGCGGCGGCCTCGTGGCGGTGGGCACCATCGGCGGCCCGGTCGAGCTGTTCGACCTGGCGGGGGCGCGCACGGCCCGGCTCGGGCAGGACGACTGGGTGTCCGGCCTCGCCTTCTCCCCGGACGGCACCCGCCTGGCCACCGCCGCCCGCCCCGGCTGCCTGCGCGTCTGGGACGTCGCCGCGTACGCGACGGAGTGCGGGATCGTCGTGGACGGCGAGCTGCACGGCTGCGTGTGGCACCCCGACGGCTCGGCCCTGTACGCGGCCGGCGACGCGGGACTGTTCGCCTTCACCTACCACCGTGGAACGTGACCTCGGGGTTGGCGGGCAGCGGCTGCCTGCCGTTCCTGAGGTGCCGGTCGAAGAAGGCCGCCACGTACGTGCGGGTGAGCTCCACCGCGCGTCCCGCGGCGATCGTGCCGGGTGGCGTGAGGCCGGCCGCGCTCTTCGGGACGGCCAGGTCGGTGAAGCTGTCGTGCTCGGCGCCCGCCACGGTCAGCCAGCGCTTCCAGCCGCGCAGGGCCCGCCAGGTGTCGTCCCAGGTGTGGTCCCGGCCGGGGCTGTGCTCGCTCTGGCTGCCCATCAGCAGGAACGGGCGGTCGCCGACGCCGGTCGCGGGGAGGGCGACGTTGACGGTGCCGTCGAGGTTGACGCCCGCCTTGATCCGCCGGTCGGCCAGCATGGTCGCCGAGGCGGCGTCGCCGCCGAGCGAGTGGCCCGCCACGCCGATGCGCCTGCGGTCGATCAGGGCGGCCCGGCCCCAGGCGGGGTGACGCCCGGTCAGCCGGTCGAGGACGAACGCGAGGTCCGCCGCCCGGCTCCTCGTGATGGCCGCCTTGCCGCCCTCGGGAGGTTTCGGCTGATCGCACAGGGGCGCGCAGGTGAGCAGGCCGACTCCCGGGAACGTGGTGCCCGAGGACTCGTAGGCGTGATCCACCGCCGCGACGACGTAACCGCGGCTGGCCAGATCCTCGCTCAGGGAGGTGAGACTCGCGCGCGGCAGGCCCAGGCCGGGTGAGAGCACGACCAGCGGGTGCCGGCCGCCCTGCGGGCGCGCGCCGGCGCGGGCGTGGGTGCGGATGCCGCTGATCACCTGCGCCGGCAGGCCGCTGCCGGGCGCCTTCCGCTGGATGAGGGACGCGGCCTCCTCCTGATCCAGGTACGGGACGGGGGTGCCGGTGGCGGAGCGGGCCGGGTAGTACATCGAGACCATGAGCCGGCGCGGACCCGCGGCCGGGACCCACGGATCCTTCCGGCTCTCGTCGACCAGGTACAGGACGTCACGCCCGACCGGGTGGGGACCGGTGGGCCGGGGCAGCTCCAGCCGGAGCGCGGCTGTGGCCGTGGCCGTGGCTGTGGCTGTGGCTGTGGCTGTGATGGTGGCGGCGCTCGTTGTGGCGCAGGCCGTGGGGGCGAACGCGAGACAGACGGCGAGCAGGTGCCGGATCGGCATCATGGGGCTCCTTCGGAGGTCAGACATCGCGGTGTCGTACGAGGAACAAGGTCAGGACGGCGGCGGCCAGCGGCCACGCGGCGAGGACGGCCCACGAGCCGGCCACCGTGGGCAACGCCGGGTCGTCGCGCAGCCGCGGCAGGCCCAGGCAGGTACGCCAGACGTAGAAGGGGACCAGCGCGTACAGGTCGTTCAGCCACTGGTGGACGGTCGGCTGCAGGAACATCGGCACGACCACCAGCACCCCGCACACCGCCACGACGGCCCCGGCGGTGTGCCGCACCAGCGCGCCGATCCCCATCCCGGCCAGCGCCGACACCGGCGCGAGCAGCGCGTTGGCGGCCAGCACCCGCACCACGTCCGGATCCCCGACCGAGACGGTCAAGCCGCGTCCGGACAGGATCGCCTGGCTCACCCCGAACGTGGCCGCCGACACGAGCACGCCGGCCACCAGCGTGACGGCGCCCACGACGGCCAGCTTGGCGGCCACGACGCGATGACGAGCGGGAACGGCGGCCAGGGTGGTGCGGATGAGCCCGGTGGCATACTCGCCGACGATCGCCAGCGCCCCCACGGTGCCCGCACCGATCATGACCATGGTGGCGGTGAGCCCGCTGAACGCCTCCGCCAGCGGCGTGAACCTGGCCTTCTCCATCGCCGTGAACCCCGGCCAGGCGCGATAGGCGTCCAGACTGCTCTGCGCGGCGAAGGCGACGATGGCCGGCATCCCCAGCCCGAACAGCCAGCGGGTGGAGCGCAGCGACCAGAGCTTGATCCACTCGGCGGCGAGCAGGTCACCGAAACGCCCGCCCCCCGCCATCACACGCCCTCCTTCCGGGCCCCGCTCCGCGAGGCGGCCGACGAGCCGTCGTCGCGCCATCCCGCCTGTCCGCCGGCCTTGAGCGCACTGGTGCGGTGGTCGGCGTGGGCGGCGGTCAGCTCCATGAACGCCTGCTCCAGCGAGGCGGCACGCGGCGCGAGTTCGTACAGCGGGATCCGCCGCTCGAACGCCAGCTCGCCGACGCGGTCGGCGCTCAGCCCGGTGACGGTCAGGACACCGGCACCGGCACTGGCGCGGTCATGCCGCACGCGGGCGCCCGCCTCGACGAGGACGGCGGCGAGCTCGGCGGGATCGGGAGTGCGCACGGTGACCGACGCACCGGTGCCGCGCGCGGCGAAGTCGGCCACGCTCTCATCGGCGATCAGCTCCCCGCGCCCGATGACCACGAGCCGGTCGGCGGTGTGCTCCATCTCGCTCATCAGGTGGCTGGACACCAGCACCGTCCGCCCCTCCGCCGCCAGCCGCCGGAACAGCCCGCGCACCCAGCGCACCCCCTCGGGGTCCAGCCCGTTGACCGGTTCGTCGAACAGCAGCACCGGCGGATCGCCCAGCAACGCCGCGGCGATGCCGAGCCGCTGCCGCATCCCGAGCGAGAACCCGCCCACCCGGCGCCGCGCCACCCCCTCCAGCCCGACCTCCCGCAACACCTCACCCACCCGCCGGCGGGGGAGACCGTTGCCACGCGCCAGCGCCCACAGGTGCGCCGCCGCACTGCGCCCGCCGTGCACGTCACCGGCGTCCAGCAGCGCGCCCGCATGCCGCAGCCCCGCCCGGTGCCGCACGAACGGCCGGCCGCCGATGGTGGCGCTGCCGCTGGTGGGACGGTTCAGCCCGAGGATCATGCGCAGGGTGGTGCTCTTACCCGCACCGTTCGGCCCGAGGAATCCGGTGACGAGACCGGGCCGCACCGTGAACGTCAGCCCGTTCACGGCCGTCACCTCGCCGTATCGCTTGGTCAATCCCTTCACTTCGATCACCCGACCAACGGTGGCGCGCACGCGCCCTCCGAGACATCGGGCCACGGGCCGGTTTCCGTACGGGCGGGGTGGCCTGGGGACATAGGCCCGTGGGCCGATGCTCGTGAGCAGGGGGGTGACTACGATCGGCGGGGTGCGTGACGAACGGCCCGGACCACCCCTGACCCTGCGCCTGCCGGCGGCCGCGCGGGCGGCGCTCACCTGGGCGGTCGTCATCGCGTGCGTGCCGCTCCTGTACGCCGTCACCCTGGCCGAGCAGGAGAGCCTGCTCCCGGTGGGCCTGCCGCACCTGGCCTTCGCCGCCGCCATGGCGCTCCCCCTGGTGTGGGCCAGGCGGTGGCCGGGCGTGGTGCTGGTGGTGCTGCTGGCCGAGACGTTGGCGGCGGTGCTGCTCGGGCAGCCCGCCGAACGGGCCTGGCCGCTGCTGCCCGCGTCCGACCTGCTGCTCTGCTTCGTCACGGCCACCCGCCCCCGCCGCACCGGCCTGCTCGCCGCGACCGCCACGCTGGTCGCTCAGCAGGCGGCCTGGCACGCGTCCCTGCTGGCCGAGGGGCTGCGCGTGCTCGCCCCCGGGTTCCTCGCGCTGGCGGCGCTGCTGGCGGCGGGTGTCGCGGTCGCCTGGACGGCGGGGACGGTGCTGCGGCAGCGACGCGAGTACGGCGCGGCTCTGCGCGCGCACGCCGAGCACCAGGCGCTCACCGCCGAACGGCTGCGCATCGCCCGGGAGGTGCACGACACGGTCGCGCACAGCATCGGCGTCATCGCCATCCAGGCGGGGGCGGGCGCCCGGGTGATCGACAGCCGCCCGGACCAGGCGCGGGCCGCACTGAGCGCGATCGAGTCAACGGGAAGGCAGACCCTCCAGGGCCTGCGCCACCTCCTCGGCCCACTCCGCGACCCCGCCGTCACGGGCACAGGAGCCGGTGGTATGGAGGCGGGGTTGGCGGATCTCGATCGGCTCACGGCGACGGTCACGGCCGCGGGCGTCTGCGTGGAGGTGCACCGCAAGGGGCATCCGCAGGTCCTGCCCCCCGCCGTCGATCGGTGCGCCTTCCGCGTGGTCCAGGAGTCGCTGACGAACGTCGTCCGGCACGCCGCAGCCGGCCACTGCTCGATCGTCCTCGACCACGCGCCTGGCGAGCTTCGTATCGACATCACCGACGACGGTCGCGCCCCGACGGCCCCCGCCCCGTCCGGTGGTTACGGGCTCGTCGGTATGCGGGAGCGGGTCGCTCTGCTGAACGGCCGGCTCGCCGCGGGGCCCCGTCCCGAGGGTGGCTGGCGGGTCACCGCCACTCTTCCCCTCGCAGCCACCTGCATGGAGGTACGGTGACCGTTCGTGTCGTCCTGGCCGATGATCAGCCTCTGATCCGTGCCGGTCTGCGCATGGTGATCGACGCCGACCCGGGCATCGAGGTGGCGGGGGAGGCGGGGACGGGAGTCGAGGCCGTGCAGCTCGTGCGGCGGCTGAGGCCCGAGGTCGTGGTGATGGACATCCGGATGCCTGCCATGGACGGTATCGAGGCCACCCGGGCCATCACCGCCGAGTCCCCGGCCACTCGCGTGATCATGCTGACCACGTTCGACGAGGACGCCAACGTCTACGCCTCGTTGCGGGCGGGGGCGAGTGGTTTCCTGGTGAAGGACATGGCGCTGGAGGACATTCTGTCCGCCGTTCACGTCGTCGCCGCCGGGGACGCTTTGCTCGCGCCCGGTGTGACGCGGCGGCTCATCGAGGAGTTCGCGGGGCGGCCCGAGCCGCGTCCGCGTCCGCGTGAGCTCGCCGGTGTCACGGCGCGTGAGCGGGAGGTGCTGACCCTGGCCGGTCGGGGGCTTTCGAACGCGGAGATCGCGGCGCACCTGCACATCAGCCATGGCACCGCCAAGGCTCACATCGCTAGCCTGCTGGCCAAGCTGGGTGCCCGCGACCGGGTTCATCTCGTCATCGCCGCCTACGACGCGGGATTGGTCATCCCGGCCTCCTGACAAGAGCCTGGCGTCCCGGGAAGAGCGCTCGTCTCGTGGCAAGAGCCCTGGAACGCGGGTCCGCCGGGTCTACGATCGGGGCGTGGAGCTGTGGGAGCGTTCCGCGACGCTCGAACTCCTCGACGGCCTGCTCGGCGAGTGCGCGCAAGGCGGCCGGGTGGCGGTGGTGGCCGGGGAGGCGGGCATCGGCAAGTCGGTGCTGGTCAACGATTTCGCGCGGCGGTGCGGGGCGCGGGCGCGGGTGTTGTGGGGCGGCTGCGACCGGCTCGTCACCCCGCGCGCCCTGGGGCCGCTGCACGACATCGGCCGCCAGACGGGCGGCCTCCTGGCGGAGCGGCTGGGGGCGGGTGCGGCGCAGGAGGAGATCTTCGCGGCCTCGCTGGAGGAGCTGTCCGGCGCCACCGGCGCGACGGTGGAACTGGCCGGCGCCACCCGCGGGTCGGTGGCGGTGAGCGGGCCGGAAGCGGCCGGCCGGTCGGTGGCGGCAAGCGGGCCGGTGGCGGCGCGCTGGTCGGTGGCGGCGAGCGGGTTGGGGGCGGCGAGCGGGTCGGCGTCCGCCGCGCCCACGGCGCCGGTGCCGCCCGTGGTCGTGGTGGAGGACGCGCACTGGGCCGACGAGGCCACGCTCGACTGGCTGGTGTGGCTGGGGCGGCGGATCGGCCGGCTGCCGGCGCTGCTGGTGGTGACGTACCGGGACGACGAGGTGGGGGCGGAGCATCCGATCCGCGGGGCGCTGGCCGCCCTGCCGAGCGCGATCGTCCGGCGCGTGCGGTTGCGGCCGCTCTCGTACGGGTGCGTGACGGAGCTGGTACGCCGGGCGGGCCGCGACCCGGCGACCGTGCACCGGCTGACCGGCGGGAACCCGTTGCTGGTGACGGAGCTGCTCGCGAGCGAGGGCGCGGCGGTGCCGGCCACGGTGCAGGACCTCATCCTCGACCGGCTGCGCTCCCTGCCGGAGCCGGCCAGGGAGCTGGCCAGGCTGGTGTCCGTGCTGCCCACCAGGGCGGACGCCGCCGTCGTGGCGGGAGCGGCGGACCTGGTCGAGACGTGCGTCGACGCGGGGGTGCTGGTGCCGTCCGGTGACGGGGTGGCCTTCCGTCATGAGTTGTTGCGCAGTGCCGTGGAGGAGTCGCTGTCGCCGGCCCGGCGGGCGGCCGCGCACCGCCGGGTGCTGGGCGTTCTCGCGCGGACGCCCGGGGTCGATCCGGGGCGGCTGGTGCACCACGCGCTGAACGCCCGCGACGAGGCCGCCGTCCTGCGTTACGCGCAGCTGGCCGGCATCGGGGCGGCCAGGCAGGGGGCGCACCGGGAGGCGGCGGCGCACTACCGGGCCGCGGTGGAGCACGCGGGCGGCCTGCCCGCCGAGCGGCGGGCGGAGCTGCTGGAGGCGTACGCGGAGCAGGCGTACCTGGCGGGGCTCGCCGAGGAGGCGCTGCGCGCCCGGCAGGCGGCGCTGGAGCTGCGGGAGGCGGAGGGGCGGGCGGGCCCGGTCGGCGAGAACCTGCGCTGGATCTCCCGCCTGGCCTGGTGGGCGGGCCGCCGCGAGCAGGCGTGGGAGGCGGCGGCGCGGCTGGTCACCGTGCTGGCGGACGGCGACCCACAGCTCGCCATGGCCTACAGCAACCAGTCTCAGCTCCACATGGCCGCGCACCACCTCGACGAGGCCGTGGCGTGGGGCGAGCGGGCCAGGGAGCTCGCCGACCGGCTCGGGGACGTCGCGGCCTCCGTCCACGCGGAGATCAACGTGAGCACCGCCCGCCTCGTCCGAGGGGAGGCGGGGGCGACGGCGGCCCTGCGCGCCGCGCACGAGCGGGCCGAGGCGGCCGGGCTGGTAGATCACGCGGCCCGGGCGCTGGTCGTGCTGGCCACGGGGCCGGTCCAGCTCGCCGAGTACGGCGTCGCGGCCCGCGCGCTCGAAGAGGCCCTGGCCTACGCCGCCGGCCGCAACCTCGACGGCTACGTTCAGTACCTGCTCGGCGTGCGGGCCGTGGTGCGGGTGGAGGGCTGCGACTGGGACGGCGCGCTGGCCGACGCCGAGGCGTCGCTGGCCCTCGCGGTGAAGGGCGGGGTGGCCAGGTTCCCCGCGCTGCTGGCCAGGGGCCGGATCCTGGCGGCCCGTGGCGACGCCGGGGCCGCGGCCCTGCTGGAGGAGGCGGCCGGGCAGGCCCAGCGCACCGGCGAGCCGCAGCGGGTGGGCCCCGTGACGGCCGCCCGCTGCGAGCACCTGCTGTGGTCGGGCGACGCGGCGGGGGCGCGCGAGGAGGCCGGTCGCGGGCTCGGCCTGGCCGTCTCCGTGCGGCACCCCGTCTACGCGGGGGAGCTGGCGCTGCGGCGGTGGCTGGCCGGCGGTGAACGGCGGGCGCCCCCGTGCGCGGCGGCGCCGTACCCGGTGATGATCTGTGGCGGATGGGCCGCGGCGGCGGCGGAGGGGGGGCGGCGCGGGGGGCTC
>NZ_JAATEP010000160.1:0-647 GCF_012034275.1 Nonomuraea composti
CCGGTTCTGCCGGTTTTCGGGGTGCCGGTTCGTGGTGACGCGCCTGCGATGGTGTGGACAGCGCGTTGAGGGTTTTCCGGGAAAGGATGGTCATTCATGAGCTGGGGGCGGTTCCGCGGTCGTCGGCTGGTGTTACGCGATGGTGAGGGTGAGCGTGAGGTGGTCGAATGCGCGGCGCTGATGAAGGCCGACATGAAGCGGGAGGTGAGCGCGAGCCCTGAGGTCGGGCTGTCCAGGGAGATCACCTGGGCGGTCGCCGGGAGGAGTTTCCTGCACTACGGGCAGGAGTACCCCTACGGTTCACGGTTCGTGATGATCACTGGCGCCGGCCGCGATGAGGTCGACACGTTGACCCGGATCGTTTCGGACTACTTCGAGCCGCTTGAGGACGCGGAACTGCTGGATGCTGTCGTTTGCGCCCGGGAGGTGGAGCAGCGCCGGGCCGTGCTCGTCAGGGCGGGCATAGGCGCGCCCGTCTCCTGCGAGGGTGCCTTCCTTGCGCTCATCTCCGAAGCGATGCGTGACCAGAACGCCCGGATCCGGGAGGGAGGACTCTGGGCGGCCATGTACGCGCTGTGGCCCGAACTCCTGCCGGCCGTCATGGAGCTGACGGTCGATCCGGAAAAGCTCTTGCGGGCGCAAGCGGA
>NZ_JAATEP010000161.1:0-630 GCF_012034275.1 Nonomuraea composti
CGCCGCCGGCCCGCCGCTGGACGGCGAGCCGGCACGGGCGTAGGGACGAAGTGAGGCGGCCCGGGACATCGCCGGGCCGCCGTCTCGGGAAGGAAGGCGGATGGCCGTACCCGCGCCGGTCCTGACGATGACCGGGATCGGCAAACAGTTTCCGGGGGTGAGAGCCCTGGACGAAGTGGACCTGCGGCTGCTGCCCGGCGAGGTGCACGCGCTCATGGGAGAGAACGGCGCGGGCAAGTCCACGTTGATCAAGGTGCTCACCGGCGTCTACCCCGCCGACACGGGCACCATCGAGCTGAACCAGGCGCCGGTCGCCTTCGGCAGCCCCCTGGAGGCGCAGCAGGCCGGCATCAGCACGGTCTACCAGGAGGTCAACCTCTGCACGAACCTGTCGGTGGCCGAGAACATCCTGCTCGGCCGCGAGCCGCGCAAGAGGGGCCGCATCGACTGGAAGCGCATGCGGGCCAGGGCCGGTGAGCTGCTGTCGCGGCTGGAGCTGAGCCTCGACGTCTCGGCGCCGCTGTCGTCGTACTCGCTGGCCATCCAGCAGATGGTGGCCATCGCGCGGGCGATCGACATCGACGCCCGGGTGCTGATCCTCGACGAGCCGACCTCCAGCCTGGACGCCGA
>NZ_JAATEP010000162.1:0-592 GCF_012034275.1 Nonomuraea composti
GACCGCCGTGCACGTGGCCGAGGGGGAGAGCGAGGAAGAGGTGCTGCGCCTGGCCGGCGCGCTGGAGCACGCCTCCGAGCACCCCATCGCGCAGGCGATCGCCCGGGGTGCCGCCGCCCGGGTCGGTGACCTGCCCGCCCTGGAGGACTTCGCCAACGTCGAGGGGCTGGGCGTGCAGGGGATCGTGGACGGGCACGCGGTCCTGGTCGGCCGCCCGCGTCTGCTGGAGGAGTGGTCCCAGCACCTGCCCGCCGCCCTGGAGCGGGACCTGCACGAGGCGCAGGCCGCCGGCCGCACCGCGGTCGCGGTCGGCTGGGACGGCAAGGCGCGGGCCGTGCTGGTGGTCGCGGACGTGGTCAAGCCGACGAGCAGGGAAGCCATCGCCCAACTCAAAGCGCTGGGCCTGACCCCGGTGCTGCTGACCGGCGACAACGAGGCCGTGGCCAGGACCGTCGCGCAAGAGGTGGGCATCGACGAGGTGATCGCCGAGGTGCTGCCCGCCGACAAGGTGGACGTGGTCAAGAAGCTGCAGGCCGACGGCAAGACCGTGGCGATGGTGGGTGACGGCGTCAACGACGCCGCCGCGCTGGCC
>NZ_JAATEP010000163.1:0-583 GCF_012034275.1 Nonomuraea composti
CGTCATGCCCAGGTCGTCGATCCCGGCGGAGGCGTCCGTCATGACGGCCTCCGTCGTCAACGGCATGATCTCCGACACCGCTCCCACGAACGTCGTCTTGCCCACCCCGAACCCTCCAGCCACCACGATCTTCGTCGAGGTGAGGCCGGGGCTAGAGCCTGCGAAGTCCACTGAGCACCCTTTCGAGCAGATTGACGTCCGGCCTGCCGGCGTCCAGCTGCGGCTGATGCACGCGGACCAGACCTTCGGCGGCCATGTCAGCGATCAGCACGCGGACCACGCCGAGCGGGATCCGCAGCAGGGCCGACACCTCTGCCACGGACCGGACCTGCCGGCACAGTTGACTGATCGCCTGGTACTCCGGCGTGATGTGGGAGAACTCCCGCTGCTCGGCGGTCGCCGAGGACACCAGGGCCTCCATCGCCAGCTTGACCCGCGGCGCCGTCCGTCCACCTGTCACCGCGTACGGGCGGACGGGCGAAGCGGGGTCGGGAGTCAGCTGCGACTGGGGCTGTGGCTGAGGCGGAGGGGCCCAACCGCCGCTGTTCCATCTCGGGTCTGTCACGTACATCACCTGGTCTGG
>NZ_JAATEP010000164.1:0-580 GCF_012034275.1 Nonomuraea composti
CGCCAGCGCGGCGGCGTCGTTGACGCCGTCGCCCACCATCGCCACCACCTTGCCCTCGGCCTGCAGCCTCTTGACCACGTCCACCTTGTCGGCGGGCAGCACCTCGGCGATCACCTCATCGATGCCCACCTCTTGGGCGACGGTCCTGGCCACCGCCTCGTTGTCGCCGGTCAGCAACACCGGGGTCAGGCCCAGCGCCCGCAGCCGGGCGATCGCTTCCTTGCTCGTCGGCTTGACCACGTCCGCGACCACCAGCACGGCCCGCGCCTTGCCGTCCCAGCCGACCGCCACGGCGGTGCGGCCCTTCGCCTGTTCGGCGGCCAGCGCGTCCGCCAGCTTCGCCGGGAGGTGCTGGGACCACTCCTCCAGCAGCCGGGGCCGCCCGACCAGCACCGCGTGCCCGTCCACGATCCCCTGCACGCCCAGCCCCTCAACGTTCGTGAAACCCTCCACACTCGCCTCGGAGCGGGCCTGGCGGGCGATCGCCTGCGCGATGGGGTGCTCGGAGGCGTGCTCCAGCGCGCCGGCCAGGCGCAGCACCTCCTCCTCGCTCTCCCCCTCGGCCACGTGCACGCCGGTG
>NZ_JAATEP010000165.1:0-573 GCF_012034275.1 Nonomuraea composti
GAAGGACGCCGGCCGGTCCGGCTCGTCCTGGAGAGAGTCCATGACCGCATCCACCCCGGTGCTCACGATGACCGGGATCAGCAAGCAGTTCCCCGGCGTGAAAGCGCTCGACGGCGTCGACTTCCGGCTGCTGCCGGGCGAGGTGCACGCCCTCATGGGCGAGAACGGCGCCGGCAAGTCGACGTTGATCAAGGTGCTGACCGGTGTCCACGACATCGACGAGGGCCGGATCGAGCTGGACGGCGCCAGGGTGGCCTTCACCGGCCCCCTGGCCGCCCAGCAGGCCGGCATCAGCACCGTCTACCAGGAGGTCAACCTCTGCACGAACCTGTCGGTGGCCGAGAACATCTTCATCGGCCGCGAGCCCCGCGACCGCTGGGGGCGCATCCGGTGGAAGGAGGTGCGCCGCCGCGCGGCCGGCATCCTGGCCCGCCTCGACCTCGACATCGACGTCACCGCCTCGCTGTCGGCGTACTCGCTGGCCGTGCAGCAGCTCGTCGCGATCGCGCGCGCCATCGACGTCCAGGCCAAGGTGCTCATCCTGGACGAGCCCACCTCCAGCCTGGACGCCGG
>NZ_JAATEP010000166.1:0-565 GCF_012034275.1 Nonomuraea composti
TGTCATGCCCAGGTCGTCGATCCCGGCGGAGGCGTCCGTCATGACGGCCTCCGTCGTCAACGGCATGATCTCCGACACCGCGCCGACGAACGTCGTCTTGCCCACCCCGAACCCACCGGCGACGACGATCTTCGTCGAGGTGAGGCCGGGGCTAGAGCCTGCGTAGTCCACTGAGCACCCTTTCCAGCAGGTTGACGTCCGGTCTACCTGCCTCGAGCTGCGGCTGGTGCACCCGAACGAGGCCCTCGGCCGCCATGTCCGCGATCAGAACACGCACCACGCCGAGCGGGATCCGCAGCAGCGCCGACACCTCGGCCACCGATCTGACCTGGAGGCAGAGCTGGCTGATCGCTTTGTACTCGGGCGTGATGTGGGAGAACTCCCGGTGCTCGGCGGTCGCCGAGGACACCAGGGCCTCCATCGCCAGCTTGACCTTGGGCGCGGTCCGCCCGCCGGTGACGGCGTAGGGCCGCACCGGGGAGGCGGGGTCGGAGCTGACGGGCGGGGGTGGGGGCTCCCAGCCGCCGCTGTTCCACGAATTCGTCACTCACATCACCTGGTCTGA
>NZ_JAATEP010000167.1:0-560 GCF_012034275.1 Nonomuraea composti
CCGTACGAGCGGGAGGCCGTCTTCCCCGGCCACGGTGAGGGGCTGGACGCGATGCTGGCGGCGTTCGCGGCGGCGGGCCCCGAGCTGGCCCCGGTCGCGGTCGGGCACCGGGTGGTGCACGGCGGCGACCGGTTCGCCGAGGCCGTGCTCATCGACGACGCGGTCATCGCCGCCATCGAGGAGCTGGCGCCGCTCGCGCCGCTGCACAACCCGGTCAACCTGACCGGGATCCGGCTGGCGCTCAAGGTGTTCCCCGACGTGCCGCAGGTCGCCGTGTTCGACACGGCCTTCCATCGCACGATGCCGCCGGAGGCGTACACGTACGCGGTGCCGCGCGAGTGGGGCGTGCGCCGGTTCGGCTTCCACGGCACCTCGTGCGCCTACGTCTCCCGCCGCGCCGCCGCCTTCCTCGGCCGCGACCTGGCCGACCTCAACCTGATCGTGCTGCACCTGGGCAACGGCGCCAGCGCCACCGCCATCTCCGGCGGGCGCAGCGTCGACACCTCCATGGGCATGACCCCGTTGGAAGGGCTGGTCATGGGCACCCGCTCCGGCGACGT
>NZ_JAATEP010000168.1:0-497 GCF_012034275.1 Nonomuraea composti
CCGAAGCGCTGGCCACCGAACTGGGCCTTACCGCCGAGCGGCTGCTGGGTGATCATGGAGTAGGGGCCGGTCGACCGGGCGTGGATCTTGTCGTCGACCAGGTGCAGCAGCTTGAGGATGTAGATGTAACCGACCGCGATCGGGTACGGGAACGGCTCGCCGGAGCGCCCGTCGAAGAGCCGGGCCTTGCCGCCGCCCTGCACGAGCCGATCCCCGTCGCGCGTGGGGATGGTGTTGCCGAGCAGCCCGATGATCTCTTCTTCGTTCGCGCCGTCGAAGACGGGGGTGGCCATGTTGGTGCGCGGGGCGACCTTCTCGAAGCCCTTGTCACGCAGCCGCTCGGCCCACGCCTCCTGGACGCCGGAGATGTCCCAGCCGCGGGCGGCGATCCACCCCAGATGGGTCTCCAGCACCTGGCCGACGTTCATCCGGCCGGGCACGCCGAGGGGGTTGAGGATGATGTCGACCGGGGTGCCGTCCTCCAGGAACGGCATGTC
>NZ_JAATEP010000169.1:0-426 GCF_012034275.1 Nonomuraea composti
CCGTTGTCGTGCACGCGCCTGCCCAGCGGGCTGCGCTGCCACGCGTCGGCGCCGTCGTTCACCCAGGAGAACACGTAGTTCACGTCCCTGCGGCGCAGGTCCCAGTAATCGCCGTTGCCGATGCACGCGTAGGCGCTGCCCGACCAGATCGCGTAGTCATAGATGTTCACGTCGTCGTACGGGCCGGGGTAGCCGTTGTTCCACACCACGTCCACCTTGTTGTTCCAGCCGTCCGGCCAGCCGTCGAAGGAGGCGTCGCCCGAGTAGAGCAGCGCCTTGTTCATGTCGTCGGACCACACGTAGAAGTTGCCGTCGGCGTTGAGCGCGCGCACCGGCAGCTCCGATTGGATCTTCGGCTTGCCTACGGGCCGCTCCGGCTTGGCCGCCTTGACGGCGGGCTCGGTCACCTGGGAGGTGGGCACGGGA